>NZ_JBOGDD010001213.1:0-9347 GCF_050701675.1 Mycobacterium sp.
CGGCACTACTCGCTGTACCTGGCGCTGCAGCTCAAGGCGCGCTACGAAGGTCTACCCACCCCGGTGTACGGACAGCAGGAGGTCCACCACCTGAGCTAGACGGCGGGTGCGGCGCCGACGGGAACGAAGCCGGAGCCAGGCCGGTTCTTGGCGTTGATGTCGTCGAGCACCGCGGTCATCGACATGGTGACCGCGGGGGTGTGCAGCGGGATGTACTTCACCACGCACGTGGGGAGGTCCTCGCTGAACGCGCCGTGGATCATGCCGACCAGCTGGTTGTTCACCGTGACCGGGGCACCCGAGTCGCCCGGCTGCCCGCACACCTGGTTGATGATGGTGCCGGGCTTGTCGCCGGGCCCCCAGGTGACGCCGCATGAGAATCCCGTCGTCCGGCCGAGCTTGCAGGCATTCTCGCCGAACGCCGGATCGGGGCCGAGGCCGTCGATCTCGAAGCCGTCGATGCTGTTGACCGGCTGGACCTTCTGCGGGTCGAACTGGATGACCGCGTAGTCGAGGCCCTCGTTGCCCGCGACCATCGTGCCGACGACGCCACTGGCCTGCGCCCGCTCGGACGCGACCTGCGCGCCTGGTTCGCCGCAGTGCGCCGACGTGAAGCCGATCAAGTTGCCGCGGTTGTCGTTGCCGATGGTGGTCAGCGTGCAGAAGGTGTCACCGTCGATCACGATCCCCGACCCTCCACCGAGGATGACGCGGTCATCCGCGCGAGAGGTCGCGAGGCTCACCGCGCCCATGGCTCCGAACAGCAGGACGATTAGCAGGACGACGACTGCGGACACCGGGAATCGCCGGTGTTGACTCCGTGCTCGCTGCAAGACACCCCCATCGACAGTCCCGATCCGTGATCGAACTCGGGTCAGTCTATCGTCGGCCGGGATCGTTGCACCGGCCGCGACATGGCAACATGAAGCCCGAACTCAACGAAGCGGGGAGGGCGTGTCCGTGAGCAATGGCGACCGCAAGAGCGGCGTTCCGACTACGGTGACATCGATTCCGCTGGTCGATCCGCATGCGCCGAAGCCCGATCCGTCCATCGGAGACCTGGTCAAGGACGCGACGTCTCAGGTGTCGACGCTGGTCCGGGCCGAGGTCGAACTCGCCCGTGCGGAGATCACGCGCGACGTCAAGAAGGGCGTGACGGGCAGCGTTTACTTCATCCTGGCGCTCGTCGTGCTCTTCTACTCGACGTTCTTCTTCTTCGCCTTCGTCGCTGCGCTACTCGATCTGTGGCTGCAGGCGTGGGCCGCAATTCTGATCGTCTTCGGCGTGATGATCGTGGTGACCGTGTTGCTTGCGCTCCTGGGCTTCCTCAAGGTCAGACGGATCAGGGGCCCGCAGAAGACGATCGAGTCCGTCAAGGAGGCGCGGGTCGCGCTGGTGCCCGGCGGGGACAGAACGCCGGACAAGTCGGCAGTCTCCACCAACGGCGCCGCGTCGACCGCAGATCCATCCGGCTGGTAATGGGCCGGAGCCGCGACCGCGGCGAGATCAGACAGCCGCCGCCCGATCCATCGGTCACGCGGATCGCGGGCCCATGGCGGCACATGGACGTGCACGCCAACGGCATTCGCTTCCATGTCGTCGAGGCGAATCCGCGCAGGGACGAGCCGCCGCGGGCCGGCGATCAGCCCCTGGTGATCCTCCTGCACGGCTTCGGGTCGTTCTGGTGGTCGTGGCGCCATCAGCTGCGGGGCCTTTCGGGCGCCCGGGTGGTGGCCGTCGATCTGCGCGGCTACGGGGGCAGTGACAAGCCGCCGCGTGGATACGACGGCTGGACGTTGGCGGGTGACGCCGCAGGCTTGGTGCGCGCACTCGGGCACGAGACGGCAACGCTGGTCGGACACGCCGACGGCGGGCTCGTCTGCTGGGCGACCTCGGTGCTGCATCCCAGGGTCGTGCGGGCCATCGCCGTCGTCAGCTCGCCGCATCCGGTGGCGCTTCGCGCCTCGGCGTTGACGCGCCGCGACCAGGGCCTGGCTCTGCTGCCGTCGATGCTGCGCTATCAACCGCCCCTGTGGCCCGAGCGCGTGCTGACGCGTGCCGACGCCGCCGAACTCGAGGCGGTCGTGCGTAGCAAGGCGGGGGCCAAATGGCTTGCCTCAGAAGACTTCTCGGAGACCATCGGTCACTTGCGCCGGGCCATTCAGATACCGTCGGCCGCGCACTCCGCGCTGGAGTATCAGCGCTGGGCCGTGCGCAGCCAGCTGCGCGGTGAAGGGCGGCGCTTCATGCGCTCGATGAAGCGGCCGCTCACGGTTCCGGTGCTGCACATGCGTGGCGACGCGGACCCGTACGTGCTGGCCGATCCGGTGTTGCGCACGCAGCGCTTCGCACCCCAGGGCAGGTACCTGTCCATTGCGGGCGCGGGCCACTTCGCCCACGAGGAGGATCCCGAGCGCGTCAACGAGCAACTGAAGACGTTCCTCGACGGGGTCTACGGAGGCTGACTCAGGAGATGCAGGTGTCGGTGGACACGCGCTGGGTGTTGCCCACCTTGGCCATCTGCTTGGCCACCTCGTTGGAGGTCAGCACGAAGCCGGTGTCCGCGTCGTCGACGGCGGCGCCGAACACGACGCCGAGGACCTTGCCATCGCGGTCGATCAGCGGCCCACCCGAGTTTCCTTGCCGGACAGTGCCTCTGATGGTGTAGACCTCACGCGTCACCGTGGTGGTGTGATAGATGTCGGGACCGTTGAGCTGGATGATCTCGCGGATGCGCCCGGGTGTGGCGGTGAACTCCCCGCCGCCGGGATACCCCATCACCACCGCATCGGTGCCCGTCTGAGCCTCCTGCATGTCGAACTGCAGTGGCGTCGACGGCAGGTCGGGCACGTCGAGGATGGAGATGTCGGCGCTGGGGTCGTACGACACCACCGTCGCGTCGTAGGTCTTCCCGTCGGCTTCGACCGTCACGCTCTCGGAACCGGCGACGACGTGCGCGTTCGACATGACCCTGTTGGGCGCGACGACGAACCCGCTGCCCTCGAGCACCTTCTGACAACTGGTCGCCACCCCGCGGATCTTGAGCACGCTCGGCCGGGTGGCCGCGACCACGGGGTCGGCCGCCAGCGCCGCGTCTGGCACGTCCACGTTCACGATCGGGGTGCGACCGAATGATGGCAGAACGTCGGGCAGCCCAGAGGTGCTGAGCAGCCCGGACAGGCGCGTCGGCACTCGCTTCAGCCACGGGGGCGCCACGTCGTTCACGGTCGACAGCACGCGCGAACCACGCACGGCCGCAGCGAGATTGGGCTGATCCGAGGAGGTCAGCGGCGTGGCGAGCAGCCATGCGGCGACCAGCACCGCGACGAGCTGCAGCGCAACCCCGACGACGGAGTCGAAGGTGCGCAGTGCCCCGTTCCGAATGGCACCCCGCACAGCCCTTCCGAGCACCACGCCTGCGATCTCGCCGATCACGACGAGCCCGAGAATCAGGAACAGTGCCACGAACAACTTCGTCCTCGGCCCGTCGAGGTGGGCGACCACGTGCGGCGCCAACAGGACTCCCGCGACCGCACCGAGGATGACCCCGACGAAGGACAGCAGGGAGCCAAGCGCCCCGGAACGCCAGCCAGAGATGGCGGCGACGAAGGCGATGGCGAGGACGGCCAGATCAAGCCACTGCGACGATGTCATTGTTGGCCCTCACGGTAATCGAGGCCGCCGCCAACGAGGGCCATTGCCGCGTCCAACTCGCGGACGTCGTCGCCGTTCCACGGCTGCGCCCAGCCCGCAACGTCGAGGATGGCCGAGATGACCTGCCCGGTGAAACCCCAGACGAGCATCTGGTTCAGCAGGAATGCGGGCCCGGAGAAGCGCCGGGTGTTCTCCTTGCGGTACACCATCAGCCGGTTCTCGGGATTGATGAAGGCGCGGACCGGGACGCGGGCGACGACGGCGGTCTCGCTCTCGTCGACGACGCCGACCGGGCCAGGGTCCGGCGAGTAGGCAAGAACGGGCACGACGTGAAAGCCCGACGGCGGGATGAACATCCGATCGAGGGTGATCAGGGGCCGCAACCGGCTGGTGTCGATGCCGGTCTCCTCGCGGGCCTCCCGCAGCGCGGTGCCGACGGGGCCGCCGTCGCCGGGATCGGCTGCACCGCCGGGGAAGGCGGCCTGGCCCGCATGGTGTCGCAGCGTCGAGGCCCGAACGGTGACGAGGAGGTCGGCGTCCTCCGGCAGCCCGCCCGACGGCGAGTCGAACGGCCCCGAGAAGAGGACGAGCACCGCGGCGTCGCGCTTGGCCCCCGCCGCCGTCGCTTCGTCCGCTTGGCTGGCCGCCGTGATCGCCGCGAGCACGTCGGGCGGCACTCGGCTGCGATAGGCGCGCGGTACGTCACCGACGTTCTCGAGCAGCGGTTTCAGCCACGCCGGAGCGGCTGCGGCATCGAGAGGAGCCGGCGGTCCCCCGTCACCGTTGGACGTCAAGCCGGCTCCCTCGTCTTCACGCCGATCTTCGGATCCACCGCCGCGGCGATCTCATCGGCGTTGGTGAACGAGCGCGGCAGGATTTCGGCCACCGTACCGTCTGACCTCAGGATCACCGTGGCGGGCATGACGTTGGGCACCTCGAGCGCAGCGGCGATCAGCCGGCGGCCGTCCTGAAGGGTGGGCAGCCGCACGCCCAACTCGGCGAGCCGCGCCAGCGCGGCGGCCTCGTTCTCGTCCTGATGCACGGTCACCACCGTCACGGCCGATCCCATGCGGCGCTGGTACTCGGCCATCGCGGGCAGCTCGTCGGCGCATGGGCCACACCAGTAGGCCCACAGGTTCAGCACCACGGGGCGCCCGCCGACCACGCGTCCGACGTCGACCCTGGCGCCGTCCGCGGCGCACTCCACGGTGACATCGCGAAGCGCACCGGGCCCAGGACCCGCCGACGGGGCCGGGCAAGGCGGCAGGTCGGCACGTGCCCGTGGGCCCGCCAGCGCTTCTGCGGTATCGGCGTCGCGGTGCTCGCGGGCCGCCCCCGCGGAGGATGACGGGCCGCCGGCGGGGCCGCCCGCGTCGTCCGAGCCGTCGACCTCCCGCCACAGCGCGACGGCCAGCGCGACGATGACGATGAGCACCGCCACGGTCCACCTGGTCGACGCGCGCATGGGACCGGCGGCGCTCAGAGCCCGGCCAGTGCCAGCAGATGCTCCGTCTCGGGGCCCTTGACGAGGGGGGCGGCAGTCAGTGGGTCCGTCGGGCCGAGACCGTACGACGGACAGTCCTTGGCCAGCACGCACACACCGCATGCCGGCTTCTTGGCGTGGCAGACCCGCCTGCCGTGAAAGATCACCCGGTGGCTGAGCAGCGTCCACTCCTTGCGGTCGATCAGCTCACCGATCGCATGCTCGACCTTGACCGGGTCTTCCAGTTCGGTCCATCGCCACCGGCGCACCAGCCTGCCGAAGTGGGTGTCGACGGTGATGCCCGGAATGTCGAACGCATTGCCAAGGATCACATTGGCGGTCTTGCGGCCGACGCCGGGCAAGGTCACCAGCTCGTCGAGGGTCTCTGGGACCCGACCGTCGAAGCGCGCGACGAGTTCCTCCCCGAGTCGCATCAGCGAATTGGCCTTGTTCCGATAGAAGCCCGTTGGCCGGACCATCGCCTCCAACTCGGTTCTGTCGGCCCTGGCGTAGTCCAGCGCCGTGCGGTACTTCGCGAAGAGGGCGGGGGTGGTCAGGTTCACGCCCTTGTCGGTGCTCTGCGCGGACAGGATGGTGGCCACCGTGAGTTCCAGCGGATTGGTGAAGTCGAGCTCGCAGTACACGTGCGGAAATGCCTGCGACAGCGTGCGATTCATCCGGCGCGCACGACGTACCAGCCCGAGGTGTGTCTCTGCGTCGAACTTGGCTGACCACTTCTTCGACGTGCCGCTCGGCACCGCGCGTACTGCCACGGATCAAGCGTACTGAGGGGGACCGACAAGCATAGACGCGGACCGGTGGCATTTCGTGATCCTGCCGAGACCTTCGGCGTGTTTACTTCTGCTCGTGTCGTGGTTGCTCGTAGCGTTCATCCCGGGGTTGCTGATGTTGGCGACCTTCGGGCTGAGCCGCCTTGAAGCGGGCCTCGCCGACGACACCGTCTCGCCAGGGGACGTCGCCGCGTTTCTCGAACAGGCCAAGGCAGACTGCGCCAAGCCCGCAGCACGCAGCAGCGAAGAGGAAACGTACCCGTTGGTCGACGACGACTACGTCTATGGATATCGAGAGCGCGTCGTCGACGACTCAGCACGGGATTTGCCGGTGCGAGTCATCACCCGCCACGAATCCAATCCGGAATTTCAGCCGACTCGCCACGCCTTTCGTGTGTAGCGTTGGCACGTCGCAGAGCCTGGTGCGCTTAGACTGATTTCGCCATCCAGCACTGGGTGGGCTTCGCGTGTCATATTTTTCCAACTGTTTAAGGGGCAACGTGGACGAGATCCTGGCCAGGGCCGGAATCTTCCAGGGAGTCGAACCGACCGCGGTATCCGCGCTGACCAAGCAACTGCAGCCCGTGGACTTCCCCCGTGGGCACACCGTGTTTGCCGAGGGCGAGCCCGGTGATCGGCTCTACATCATCATTTCGGGCAAGGTAAAGATCGGTCGCCGCTCGCCGGACGGTCGAGAGAACCTGCTCACCATCATGGGCCCGTCGGACATGTTCGGCGAGTTGTCGATCTTCGACCCCGGCCCCCGCACGTCGAGTGCCACCACCATCACCGAGGTTCGCGCGGTGTCGATGGACCGCGACGCCCTGCGCGCGTGGATCGCCGACCGGCCCGAGATCGCCGAGCAGCTGCTGAGGGTTCTGGCCCGTCGCCTGCGACGCACCAACAACAACCTCGCCGACCTGATCTTCACCGATGTCCCCGGCCGCGTCGCCAAGCAGTTGTTGCAGCTCGCCCAGCGCTTCGGCACGCAGGAGGGCGGCGCGCTGCGCGAGACGCATGACCTGACCCAGGAGGAGATCGCCCAGTTGGTCGGCGCATCGCGCGAGACGGTCAACAAGGCGCTCGCCGACTTCGCCCACCGCGGGTGGATTCGCCTCGAGGGCAAGAGCGTGCTGATCAGCGACTCCGAGCGCTTGGCCCGCCGCGCCCGCTAGCCTCCCCCACCTTCGCGATTTCGGCGCGCTGAGTTGCGTTGAGCGCCACTGAGCGCGCCGAAATCACTCTCGCAGGTAGTTCAGCTGGGCTTGGACGCTCCACTCGGCGTGGTCCCACAGCTTCTCGTCGACGTCGGTGTACACGTGCTCGACGATCTGCCGTGCGGTGGCCTCCTCGCCGAGCACCTCGAGCGCGTCGCGCACCTGGGTGAGACGCTGCTCGCGGTGGGTCAGATACATGGCGGACACCGCCTCGAGATCCTCGAGATCTGGCCCGTGCCCCGGCAGCACCGCCCGACGGCCCAATCCGTGCAGCCGCCGCAGCGATTCGAGGTAGTCGCGCAGGCTGCCGTCCTCGTTGTCGATGACGGTGGTCCCGCGCCCCAGCACCGTGTCCGCCGTGAGCACTGCACCTCTCCCGTCGCCGCGCTCGCCCCGGGCACCGTCGACCAGGAACGACAGTGAGTCCGCGGTGTGCCCGGGGGTGGCCATCACCGTGATCCGCAGACCCGCCGCGTCGATCACCTCACCGTCGGACAGCGGACCGCCGAGGCCACGGAGGAATCCGCTGCCGACCGCGCGCACGACTGCGCCGGTGCGTTCGACCAGCTTGTCGATCGCGTCCGTGTGGTCGCCGTGCTTGTGGCTGATCAACACCAGCGGGATCTTGCCGAGGCCCGCGATCCGGCCGATGTGTTCGTCGTCGTCGGGTCCAGGGTCGACGATCACCATCTCGTCGCTGCCCGGCCCCCGAAGCACCCAGGTGTTGGTGCCGTCGAGGGTCATCAAGCCGGGGTTGTCGCACAGCAGCACCGACGCCGTGTCGGTGACACGACGAAGCTTGCCGTAGGCGGGGTGCTCCAGATCTGGGTCTGCCGTCACGCCACCTCGACGATGATTTCGACCTCCACGGGCGCGTCCAGCGGCAGCTCGGCCACCCCGACCGCAGACCGGGCGTGGGCGCCGGCGTCACCGAACACCTCGCCGAACAACTCCGACGCGCCGTTGACGACCCCGGGCTGGCCGTTGAAGCCGGGCGCGGACGCCACGAAGCCGACGACCTTCACCACACGGGTCACCGAGTCGATGCCGACGAGGGAGTCCACCGCCGCCAGCGC
Source organism: Mycobacterium sp. (assembly GCF_050701675.1). Lineage (GTDB taxonomy): Bacteria > Actinomycetota > Actinomycetes > Mycobacteriales > Mycobacteriaceae > Mycobacterium. The sequence goes on from NZ_JBOGDD010001213.1 coordinate 8,222, forward strand.
ATTCAGGCCGCAGATCCTCGCCAGCGCCTTCGCGTCCTCCGCGCTTACGGCGCCTCCGACCTTGCCCGCCTGCGGGAGCGCTCCCGCGACCATCGGCAGCTGTCCGGACGTGTAGACCAGATTGCCGGTCCGCGTCGCGGGGACGTACGCGGCCACCGGGGCGACGACCGCGGGCAGCTCGATCCCGAGCTCCGCCAATCGCTGCGACGCGGTCACCGGGGCCGCTTCATGTAGGCGACGAGCTGCTCGCCGGTCGGGCCTGGCAGCACTGAGACGAGTTCCCAGCCGTCCTCGCCCCACTGATCGAGAATCTGCTTGGTCGCATGCGTCAGTAGTGCCACCGTCACGTATTCCCACTTGGTCAGTTCGCTCATGTCGCTGAGCTTAACGGTGACTGTGCACGCCACGGATAGCATGCTGTGGTGACCACCGACGTTCCCGAATCCAGCAACCGCAGATCCGTCGGTTGGCCGTCGCGGCTGAGCAAGGCGCGTCTGCACTTCGTGACCGGCAAGGGTGGCACGGGCAAGTCGACGATCGCCGCCTCATTGGCGCTCGCCCTCGCCGCGGGCGGCCGCAAGGTGTTGCTGGTCGAGGTCGAGGGGCGCCAGGGCATCGCGCAGCTCTTCGACGTACCCCCGCTGCCGTATGAAGAGGTGAAGATCGCGACCGCGGACGGCGGCGGACAGGTCAACGCGCTCGCCATCGACACCGAGGCCGCGTTCCTGGAATACCTCGACATGTTCTACAACCTCGGCATCGCCGGGCGGGCGATGCGACGAATCGGCGCAATCGAATTCGCGACGACGATCGCGCCGGGCCTTCGGGACGTCCTCCTCACCGGCAAGATCAAGGAGATCGTCGTGCGGATCGAGAAGGACAAGGCCAAGAGCAAACACCTCGGGTACGACGCCGTTGTCGTCGACTCGCCGCCGACGGGCCGCATCGCCCGGTTCCTCGACGTCACCCAGGCCGTGTCCGACCTGGCCAAGGGCGGGCCCGTGCATTCGCAGGCCGACGGTGTGGTCAAGCTCCTCCATTCGGAGCTGACCGCCATTCACCTCGTCACCCTGCTCGAGGCGCTCCCGATCCAGGAGACCCTGGAGGCGATCGACGAGCTCAAGGA
>NZ_JBOGDD010001214.1:0-10196 GCF_050701675.1 Mycobacterium sp.
ATGGTACGTCGAGGACCTAGGATCGACCAACGGTACATACCTTGACAGGGCGAAGGTGACGACGGCGGTAAGGGTTCCGATGGGAACGCCGGTGCGAATCGGCAAGACTGTGATCGAGCTGCGTCCATGAGTCTCGTCCTCCGATACGCCGCGCGCAGTGATCGCGGCCTGGTGCGCGCCAACAACGAGGATTCGGTCTACGCCGGCGCGCGCCTACTGGCCCTCGCCGACGGCATGGGCGGCCACGCCGCTGGTGAGGTCGCCTCGCAGTTGGTGATCGCGGCACTGGCCCACCTCGACGACGACGAGCCAGGCGGTGACCTCCTCAGCCAGCTCAACTCCGCCGTCCACGAGGGTAATTCGGCGATCGCGGCCCACGTCGAGGCCGATCCCGAGCTCGAGGGCATGGGAACCACCTTGACCGCGATTCTGTTCGCGGGCAACAGACTTGGGCTCGTCCACGTCGGCGACTCGCGCGGCTACCTCCTGCGCGACGGGGAGCTCACCCAGATCACGAAGGACGACACCTTCGTCCAGACGCTCGTCGACGAGGGCCGCATCACTGCCGAGGAGGCGCACAGCCACCCGCAGCGGTCGCTCATCATGCGCGCGTTGACCGGACACGAGGTCGAGCCGACGCTGACGGTGCGCGAGGCACATGCGGGTGATCGCTACCTGCTCTGCTCCGACGGGCTGTCCGATCCGGTCAGCCACGAGACCATCCTGGACGCGCTTCAGATCGCCGACGTCACCGAAAGCGCCGACCGGCTCATCGAAATGGCGCTTCGCGGAGGCGGCCCGGACAACGTGACCGTGGTCGTCGCCGACGTCGTCGACTACGAGTACGGCCAGACCCAGCCGATCCTCGCCGGTGCGGTATCCGGCGTGGACGACCAGAGCGCACCCCCCAACACGGCCGCGGGCCGCGCATCGGCGTTCAACCCGAAGCGCGTCGCCGCCGCCCAGCGCACCGCGGTGGAACCCGTGGCTCCGGTGAAGAAGCCGCGTTCGCGGCGCACGATGATCTTCGTCGCGCTGCTCCTGCTGGTGTTGGTCTTGGCGGGACTCGCGGTCGGCCGCATGGTGATTCAGAACAACTACTACGTCGCGGAGCGCAACGGATCCGTGTACATCATGCGCGGTGTGCAGGGAAGCTTCGTGGGAATGGCTCTGCAGCAACCCTTTCAGATCGCCTGCCTCGATGCCCGCAACTCGATCACGAACATCGGCGTTGACGACGATCGCACCGGCTGCCAGGCGCTGAAGGTCGCCGACCTCCGCGAATCCGAACGCGCCCAGGTGACTGCCGGCCTCCCAGGCGGCACCCTCGACGAGGCCATCCGGCAGCTCAGGGAACTGGGTCAGTCCTCGGTGCTGCCAATCTGCGTGGCACCCACTCCGAAGACGACGGAGCCACCCGCTCCGAGGACGCCGGCACCGTCGACCACGCCTGCCGCTCCCACCCCGTCGCCAAGCAGCACGGAGCCCTCACCCGCACCCGAGGTGCCGACCACGGTGACCGCACCACCGCCGACGTCCGCGCCTGCGCCGCCGCCACCGACCACGCCGTCACCTACCGCCACGGCGCTGCCGCCCCCACCGCAGAAGCCGGGCACCGACTGCCGGACGGCGTCATGAGCACCCAGCCACAGGCGCCCGTGACAGTGCTTCCCCCGCTGCCGAACCGGCGCAACGCCGAGCTGTTCCTGCTCGGCTTCGCCGCCGTGATCACCACCGTCGCGCTGCTGATCGTGGAGGCCAACCAGGAGCAGGGCATCCGCTGGGACCTGGCGCAATACACCCTCGGGTTCCTCGCGTTGTTCGGTGCTGCGCACGTGGCCGTGCGACGCTTCGCGCCCTACGCGGACCCACTGCTGCTTCCAGTGGTCGCGCTGCTGAACGGCTTGGGGCTGGTGATGATTCATCGTCTCGACCTCGCCGAGGGGGCACTGGGAGCTGGGGGCGCACGAGGCCCGAGCGCCAATCAGCAGATGCTGTGGACACTGGTCGGCGTGGTGGCGTTCTGCCTCGTCGTGGCCTTCCTCACCGACCACCGCACCCTGGCCAAATACGGCTACGTCTGCGGACTCGTCGGCATCGTCCTGCTGGCCATCCCGGCGATCCTGCCAAGCTCGATCTCCGAGGAGAACGGCGCGAAGATCTGGATTCGCGTGCACGGCTTCTCGATTCAGCCAGCGGAGATCTCGAAGATCTTGCTGCTGATCTTCTTCGCGTCCGTACTGGTGGCCAAGCGGAGCCTGTTCACCAGCGCGGGCAAGCACATCCTCGGGATGAACCTCCCACGCCCCCGCGACCTGGCCCCACTGTTGGTCGCCTGGATTGCCTCCGTCGGCGTGATGGTCTTCGAGAAGGATCTCGGCACCTCGCTGTTGCTGTACGCGTCGTTCCTCGTGCTCGTCTACATCGCCACCGACCGGCTGAGCTGGGTTCTGTTGGGGCTCACGCTCTTTGCGGTCGGTAGCGTCGCGGCGTACTACGCGTTCGCGCACGTCCAGACGCGCGTGCAGAATTGGCTGGACCCCTTCGCCGACCCCGACGGCGCGGGCTACCAGATGGTGCAGTCGTTGTTCAGCTTCGCCACCGGCGGCATCTTCGGCACGGGCCTCGGCAACGGTCAGCCCGGTACCGTGCCCGCCGCCTCCACCGACTTCATCATCGCCGCGATCGGTGAAGAGCTCGGCCTCGTCGGATTCGCCGGGGTCCTGATGCTCTACACGATCCTCATCATCCGGGGCCTGCGGACGGCGGTCGCGGTGCGCGACAGCTTCGGCAAGCTCCTGGCGGCCGGCCTGGCCTCGACGCTGGCGATCCAGTTGTTCATCGTCGTCGGCGGGGTCACGAAGCTGATCCCGCTGACCGGTCTCACCACACCGTGGTTGTCGTACGGCGGTTCGTCGCTGATCGCCAACTACGTGTTGCTGGCGATCCTGATCCGCATTTCGGACTCGGCTCGTCGCCCGCTGGACACGAAGGCGCCGAACGCGACCCCGATCGCCACCGCGCACACGGAGGTGATCGGGCGGGTATGAACACCTCCCTACGACGCATCTCCGTGGCCATCATGGCGCTGATCGTGCTGCTGCTCGCCAATGCCACGATCACCCAGGTGTTCAGAGCCGACGCCCTGCGCTCCGATCCACGCAACCAGCGCGTCCTGCTCGACGAGTACTCCCGGCAGCGCGGCCAGATCTCGGCGGGCGGGCAGCTGCTCGCCTACTCGACGTCGACCGATGGGCACTTCCGGTTCCTGCGCGTCTACCCGAACCCTCAGGCCTACGCGCCGGTCACCGGCTTCTACTCACTGCTGTACTCGAGTACCGGGCTCGAGCGTGCGGAGGACTCGATCCTGAACGGCTCCGACGAGCGGCTGTTCGGCCGCCGACTCGCGGACTTCTTCACCGGGCGTGACCCCCGCGGCGGGAACGTGGCCACCACGATCAACCCGCAGGTGCAGGAGGCCGCCTGGGACGCCATGCAGAAGGGCTGCAGCGGCGGCCCGTGCAAGGGCTCGGTCGTGGCGCTCGAACCGTCGACCGGAAAGATCCTCGCGATGGTGTCGGCTCCGTCGTACGATCCCAACCTCCTCGCGTCGCACGACGGCAACGTCCAGTCGAACGCCTGGCAGCAGTTACGCGACAACCCGGACAACCCGCTGGTGAACCGCGCGATCTCGGAGACCTATCCCCCCGGCTCGACGTTCAAGGTGATCACTACCGCCGCAGCGCTGGCCAACGGCGCGACCCCCGACACCCAAGTCACCGCGGCGGCCCGAATCCCGTTGCCCAACAGCACCGCAACGCTGGAGAACTACGGTGGATCGCCGTGCGGCGCCGACCCGACGACCACGCTGCGCACCGCGTTCGCGAAGTCGTGCAACACCGCCTTCGTCGACCTCGGCATCCGGACCGGCGCCGACGCGCTGCGCAGCACCGCCCAGGCGTTCGGTCTCGACAGCGCTCCCGCGCCGATACCGCTGCAGGTAGTGCCATCGACCGTCGGCCCCGTCGGCGACGACGCCGCCCTCGGCATGTCCAGCATCGGCCAGAAGGACGTGGCACTCACCCCGCTGCAGAACGCGATGATCGCCGCGACCGTCGCCAACGGCGGCGTCACGATGCAGCCGTATCTGGTCGAGAACCTCAAGGGACCCGATCTGGGCAACATCAGCTCGACGAGTCCTCAGGAGCTGCGCCGGGCGGTGTCACCTCAGGTCGCCACTACACTTACTGACCTGATGATCGACGCCGAGCAGGTGACCCAGCAGACGGGTGCCATCGCAGGCGTCCAGATCGCATCCAAGACCGGGACGGCCGAACACGGCTCCGATCCACGCAACACGCCACCCCACGCCTGGTACATCGCATTCGCACCGGCCAAGGCGCCGAAGGTTGCCGTTGCGGTCTTAGTGGAGAATGGCGGTGACCGATTGTCCGCGACCGGTGGTGCCCTTGCGGCTCCGATCGGGCGGGCAACCATTGCCGCGGCTCTGCGGGAGGGATCATGAGCGCGCGCGTCGGAGTGACGCTGTCCGACCGCTACCGTCTTCAGCGACTCATCGCCACGGGCGGAATGGGTCAGGTCTGGGAGGGTCAGGACACCCGGCTGGGCCGGATCGTCGCCATCAAGGTGCTCAAGGCCGAGTTCTCCTCGGACCCCGAGTTCGTGGAGCGGTTCCGCGCCGAGGCGCGCATCGTCGCCATGCTGAACCACCCCGGTATCGCCAGCGTCTACGACTACGGCGAGACCGAGCTGGACGACGCCGGTCGCACCGCCTACCTGGTGATGGAGATGGTCACCGGTGAGCCGTTGAACTCCGTGCTCAAGCGCAGCGGACGGCTGTCACTACGGCACGCGCTGGACATGCTCGAGCAGACCGGCCGGGCACTGCAGGTCGCCCACACCGCAGGCCTGGTGCACCGCGACGTCAAGCCGGGCAACATCCTGATCACCCCCACCGGGCAGGTGAAGCTCACCGACTTCGGCATCGCCAAGGCCGTCGACGCCGCGCCGGTGACGCAGACCGGCATGGTGATGGGCACCGCGCAATACATCGCCCCCGAACAGGCCCTCGGGCGCGACGCCACCGCCGCCAGCGACGTCTACTCCCTCGGCGTCGTCGGCTACGAGTCGGTGGCGGGCCGCCGCCCCTTCACCGGCGACGGTGCGCTGACGGTCGCCATGAAGCACATCAAGGAACAGCCCGCCCCGCTGCCCGCGGACATCCCGCCGAACGTGCGCGAGCTGATCGAGATCAGCCTCCTCAAGGAGCCCGGCCAGCGCTACCGCACCGGCGGAGCGTTCGCCGACGCCGTCGCCGCCGTCCGCGCCGGGCGCAGGCCACCCCGGCCGAACCACGCGCCGACCATCGGTCGCGCCACCCCCGCCGCCATCCCGTCCACGACGCAGACCCGCGCCGTCCCCGACTACGGCCGTCCGCCGACCGCGAACGTCCGGACACGGCCGCCGACGGGCAGTCATCGCACTCCGCCTCCGAAGCGGACGTTCTCCCCTGGCCAGCGGGCGCTGCTCTGGGCCGCGGGTGTTCTCGGCACGCTGGCCATCATCATCGCGATCCTGATGGTGCTGAACGTGCAGGACCGCAAGGACCAAAAGCCGGCCCCGTCCACCGAGACCAGCACGACGGTCCTGCCCGAACCACCCGCCACTCCCGGCGCCATGCCCGCGCCTGGTTGGGGCCTCGAAACCGACCGGACCGATGCGGTCCCCGCCGGTCATCGCGGAGCCGATCCCGGGACACTCCCGCCACCAGCCACAGAGCAGACATTCGCATGACCACCCCGCAACACCTATCCGACCGCTACGAACTCGGGGAGATCCTCGGATTCGGCGGTATGTCCGAGGTTCACCTCGCCCGCGACGTCCGCCTGCACCGCGACGTGGCAGTCAAGGTGCTGCGCGCCGACCTGGCGCGTGACCCCAGCTTCTATCTGCGGTTCCGTCGGGAGGCGCAGAACGCCGCCGCGCTGAACCATCCCGCGATCGTCGCGGTGTACGACACGGGTGAGGCCGAGACCGCCACCGGTCCGCTTCCCTACATCGTGATGGAGTACGTCGACGGCATCACGCTTCGCGACATCGTGCACAACGACGGTCCCATCGAACCGCGCCGCGCGATCGAGGTCATCGCCGATGCCTGTCAGGCGCTGAACTTCAGCCACCAGCACGGCACCATCCACCGCGACGTCAAGCCAGCCAACATCATGATCAGCAAGACCGGTGCGGTGAAGGTGATGGACTTCGGCATCGCCAAGGCCATCGCCGACGCAGGCAATCCCGTCACGCAGACCGCGGCCGTCATCGGCACCGCGCAGTACCTGTCGCCGGAGCAGGCCCGCGGGGAGACCGTCGATGCCCGCTCCGACGTGTACTCGCTGGGCTGCGTCCTGTACGAGGTGCTCACCGGCGAGCCGCCCTTCGTCGGTGACTCCCCCGTCGCCGTGGCCTATCAGCACGTGCGCGAGGATCCGGTGCCGCCCTCGGAGCGCAACCCGGCACTGTCGCCCGAGTTGGACGCCGTGGTGCTCAAGGCGCTGACGAAGAACCCCGACAACCGGTATCAGACGGCCGCCGACATGCGCACCGACCTGATCCGCGTGCACAGCGGCGAGCCCCCCGAGGCCCCGAAGGTGTTCACCGACGCCGAACGGACGTCACTGATCTCGGCAACGCCGTCCAACGGCCGCTCCCAACCGACCGACTTCATTCCGACTCACCAGCCGACCTACCGGCCCAAGGAGCGGAATCCCGCCATCGGCCGCTGGTTCGCCGTCGTCGCCGTGCTGGCAGTGCTGACCGTCGTCGTGACGGTCGTGCTCAACTTCGTCGGTGGCAATCCCCGCGACGTGCAGATCCCGAATCTCCGCAACCAGGCGTACGACGAGGCCGTCGTCGCGTTGCAGAACCTCGGCTTCAAGACCGTCCGCAACCAGCAGCCCGATTCCGACGTCGACGTCGGCAAGGTCATCAGTACCGATCCTGGCGCCGAAACCTCGGCCGCGCGGGACGACCAGGTCACGATCAACGTGTCCACGGGTCCTCAGCAACAAGAGATACCCGACTGCAAGAACCTCGGCTATGCCGAGTGCGTGAGCAAGCTCAAGGATGCCGGGTTCGAGAAGTTCCAGCGTTCGACCTCCGCGTCGACACCGGATCAGAAAGACCGCGTCCTGCTGACCAACCCCATGGCCAACTCGACGTCGGCGATCACCAACGTGATCACGGTCGTCGTCGGCAGTGGTCCCAATACCAAGCCGGTTCCCGACGTCAAGGGGCGCACCCTCGACGAGGCCACGGCGATCATCTCGGCGAACCAGTTCACCGCTCCCCCCATCCCGATTCAGATCGACGGACTCGCCAACACGAAGGGGCAAGTGGTGGGCACGGTGCCGCCGGCAGGCCAGACCGTGCCGGTGGATTCTCCGATTCAGGTGCAGGTCTCAGCCGGCAACGAGTTCAAGATGCCGGACTTGAAGGGAAAGTTCTGGGACGACGCCTCACCGATCCTCCAGTCGCTCGGTTGGCAGAACGTCGGCAGTAACTTCGTCAAGCTTCCGAACGCCGAGAACAGCGGCGTGCCCACCAACGGTGTGGTCACTCAGGATCCGGCGCCGGGCACTCCGCTGAAGTTCACCGACACCATCACGCTGAGCTTCGCGCAGTAGCCGCCCGAACCGTCTCGGCGACCTCGCGCTCGAGCCCGCCGACCAGATTCTCGTCAAGTGGCTGACCGCACACCGCCAGCCAGTTGGCGAGCATCCGGTGGCCACCCTCGGTCAGGATCGACTCGGGATGGAACTGCACCCCGTGGATCGGCAGTTCGACGTGCTGCACTCCCATGACGACACCGCCTGCGGTCTGCGCGGTGACCTCGAGTTCGGCGGGCATGGTGTCGGGCAGGATGGTCAGCGAGTGGTAGCGCGTCGCCGTGAAGGGATCCGGAAGTCCTTTCAGCACACCGACGTTCGCGTGGTTCACGCTACTGGTCTTACCGTGTAGGAGCTCCGGTGCGCGGTCGACGGTGCCACCGAATGCCACCCCGATCGCCTGGTGTCCCAGGCACACGCCGAGCAGCGGCGTCGAGGCGGCGGCGCTGGCCCGAACCAGCGGGATCGACGCCCCAGCGCGTTCCGGGGTGCCCGGTCCTGGGCTCAGCAGAATTCCGTCGAAGTCCTCGGCGACCCTGGCGACGTCGGTGTCGGTGGCCAATCGGGCGTCGTCGTTGCGCCACACGTCGGCGGTCACGCCGAGCTGTCCGAGGTACTGGACGAGGTTGAAGACGAAGCTGTCGTAATTGTCGACGACGAGGACCCGCATCATCCCAGGTTACCGAACCCCTCCCCAGCGATTTCGGCGCGCTCGTCCGCGGCGAGCACGGATCTCCGCGCCCAAATCACCCCATCAGTAGCCGAGCGGGCCTGCGGGCTTGGCGTAGCGCATGCGCACCGCGGGCGGATGGGCGATCACCTCGACGCGGGCCTTCGGGACCTCCGTATAGCCGAGGCCGAACCTCAGGACGTATCGGTTGTACAGCGCCACCATCGGGGAGGCCGCCAGGGCCGCCTGCATGGCTGCCACGTCGCCGATGGCGGTGATCGCGTAGGGCGGGCTGTAGGTGCGTCCGTTGAGCAGCAGCGTATTGCCAACGCACAGGGGTGCAGACGTCGCGATGATCCTCTGATCCTGCATCTGGATGCCTTCGGCCCCTGCGCTCCACAGCGCGTTGAGCACGGCCTCGATGTCCTGTTGATGCACCACCAGGTCGTCGGCCGAGGCATCGCCGGGGAAGCGGCCCGCGGCGTCGCGGTGGGCATCGTCGAGGGTGACGACGAGCCCGGGCCCGCGAAGCGCTGCGAGGCCGGCGTCGACGGCCAACGCGTCGGCGCGGGCGGTGATCGCCTTGAGTGCCGCGTCCGTGGTCGGGGTGCCGCCGTGGTGGTTGTCTACCTGGTCGACGAGGGCCTCGCGTTGGGCGGAGAGCCGGTCGACGGTCGCCTGTGCCTCGTGGACCAGGTCGACGAGCCGCGGCGCATCGCTGCGGCGGATCTCGGCGCCGCCCGACACGGTGTGGGTGGTCGCCAGGAGCAATCCGGCGCACAGGCAGACGACTGGCACACCCAGGCGCCAGGGCGACCGACCTGCGCGGGCCATGGTTTCTCCTCCCGGTCGCGTGCTGCGTTAGGCTCTGGGTTGCATCCGCTCCATCGTCGCACCGTATTTTCTAAATCGTCACCGTCAGAGCCAACTGTCCGAAGGTAACCATGCCCAAGTCCAAGGTCCGCAAGAAGAACGACTTCACGATCGGCCAGGTCAGCCGGGTCCCGGTCAAGGTCAAGGCCGGCCCGTCGAGCATGTGGTTCGTGATCTTGTTCGTGGGCCTGATGCTGTTCGGCTTGCTGTGGTTGTTGGTGTTCCAGCTCGCCGCGACGAATCCGGTGGACGCTCCCAGCTTCCTCACATGGATGGCCAACCTGGCCCAGTGGAACTATGCGATCGCGTTTGCCTTCATGATCACCGGATTGTTGCTCACCATGCGGTGGCGATGAGCTCTCCGCGGACAGGAATGAATTCAACTTCGTTCCTTCGCGTTACGCATTTGGCAACCTTCGCGCCACCCAATCACATCGATGTCATTCATCCCCATTGGGGATAGCACCTGTGGATAACTCGATCGCACACGCATAGAGGGTGCACTGACGCGATGCAGCAAACTGAGTGGAGCCCCCCGACGGCCGGAATCGCAGCCTGTGGCTTCTTCGGCCTATTGATGGCAATCTCCGCTGTGACCATAGTCACAGATCCGCCGGGACGTGTCCTTGCCGGCATTGCCGCGGTGGGTTTACTCGCGTTTGCAAGCATGTCGTGGCGCGCTCGACCAAAGCTGGCAATCACCGATGCCGGATTGGTCGCTCGCAGCTGGTTCGGGACGCGCGTCCTTCGGCGGGACGACGTCGCGAAGGTCCGCATCACCGAATTCCGCCGGATCGGGCGCAAGGTGCGTCTCCTGGAGATCGACACCGCGCCCGACGACCACCTGCTGGTGTTCACCCGCTGGGATCTGGGCACCGATCCGCTCGGCGTCTTGGATGCCCTGACCGACGCCGGATACGCGGGCGGTTAACCGGCTCCGCGCACGATTCCGCCCCGCGGGGCCGACC
>NZ_JBOGDD010001215.1:0-2129 GCF_050701675.1 Mycobacterium sp.
GGCGGTGCCGGGACTGCCGCTGGGCGTGACCACGGGGTTCTGGGCACTTCCTGACCCCGACGCGCGCCGCAAGGCCGTCGAGGGCTGGACCGTCCTGCCCGACTTCGCGTCGCTCAACTGGCACGAGCCGGGCTCACCGGAGCTCGCCGACGTCCTGCTCGGCAAGGGCCTCGGCGTCGAGATAGGACTGTTTCACCTCGAGGCCGCCGCGTCATGGGCCGAGTCCAGGATGGCCAAGCACTGCATGCGCGTGATGATCGAGCTCCAGGGCCACGAGGACGTCGCCGTGGCGGATGCCATGCTCGAAAGGATCGCCGCCGCGGGCTCGCATGCGCCGGTGCTGTTACACGGTCTCGACGAAAGTTGTTGGCCACTACTGGAACACGCAGGATCGTGCGGCGTCCAGACGCGCATCGGCATGGAGGACACGCTGAAGTTGCCGGACGGGTCCGTCACGCCCGGCAACGCCGAACTGGTGGCGGCGGCGGTGCGGCTGCTCAGTCGGTAGGCGCGCCGAGCGCGAAGTCGGCGAAGTCGAAACCGGGTACGACGACGCAGCTCACCAGCGTGGGTTCGTCGTCACGCGGCCGGGCTCGCTGCCAATGTCCCGGCGGCACCACGAACTGGGGCTGCTCGCAGGCAGTGACGTCACTTCCGATCAGATGTGTAGTGGCGCTGCGCTGTTCGGCGCCGACCTCCAGTAGCAACGGGCTTCCTCGGTGATGCAGCCACAGTTCGGCACTGCGCACGGTGTGCCAGGCGGACTGTTGGCCGGGCATCAGCAGGAACAGGATCGCGGTGCCCGCGCTGCGGGAACCGGCGTATCCGGGCGGAAGTGCGGGCTCTCCGATCACGAGCTCGCTGCGCCACGTCTCGCGGTACCAACCCCCTTCGGGGTGCACTGACAGGTCCAGTGTGCCGGCCCAGTCGGGGAGCTCCGTCATGGGTCAAGCCTACGTGGGCGCGGGCCCGCGACCCGATACGCTCATGGAATGGCCCGCCTGCGTCCCGGATGGTTCGTCGTGCTCTGCTCGACGGTCCTGCTGGTCAGCGCGTGGCTGCCGTGGCTGGTGACCAGCGTCGACGGCGGTGGGCGGGCGAACGCGATCGGCGGGAAACACGGCGTGATCCACGTTCCACCGAACGGGTTCGGCGTCGGGCAGCTCATCGTCGTGCTGAGCTCGACGTTGATCGTGGCGGCGGCGATGGCGGCGCGGAGTCTGTATGCGAAGCTGGCTTCAAGTGCGGCGCTTGGCATCTCGGTGCTGCTGGCGGTGCTGGTGCTGTGGTACTACCGGCTGTACGTCGCGAACTCGGTTGGGGCGGGTTACGGCCTCTACGTCGGCGGCGGCGCGATCCTCGTCGCCGTGGTGCTCTCGGTGTTCGCGATGGTCGCGGCCTGGTCGGAGATGGGACGGAGACGATGACAGGTTTTCTCGAACCGGTGGCGCTGCGGGGCGATCGTTGGGTCTCCCTCGAGCCGCTGACCACCGGGCACGCATCTGAGATCGCCGCGGCCGCCGAGGAGGTCAGGGAACTCTGGTTCACCAGTGCGCCGACGCCGGATACCGCCCAGAAGTGGATCGACGGGCGATTGGCGGTGCAGCATCCCGACACCGGCCTGACGTTGGTGGTGCGCGATACGGACGGCCGAGTGGTGGGATCGTCGAGCTACTGCCACGCCGATCCGCCCAACCGGCGGTTGGAGATCGGCTACACCTGGTATGGCAGCTCCGTGCGGCGGACCGGCGTGAACACCGAGTGCAAACTGTTGATGCTGAGCCACGCCTTCGACGAGTTGAATTGCATTGCAGTCGAATTCCGCACCCACTTCTTCAATTCCACGAGTCGTGCGGCGATCGAGCGGCTGGGCGCCAAGCTCGACGGCGTGCTCAGGAGCCAGCAGTTGTCGGCCGATGGATCGAGGCGCGACACCGTCGTCTACTCGATCCTGGACATCGAATGGCCCGCCGTGCGCAACAACCTGCGGTTCCGGCTGGAGCGGTGACTGCGGAACATGACGAGATTCGGCGAACTACGTCAAGTCGGCAATCACCTGGGCTCCGCGCAACGGTCCCGCGCATTGATCGCAGGCGAGGACGGCGTCGAAGGCATTCCCGCACAGGGTG
>NZ_JBOGDD010001216.1:0-6286 GCF_050701675.1 Mycobacterium sp.
GCGCCGACGTCGGCGCGGCAACAGCGACGCCGTGACCGTCGCCGAGCTGACCGGCGAGATCCCGATCGTCGGCGACGACACCGCGACGACCGGTCGCACCCCGGCCCGGACCGACCAGAGGCCTTCCTCTGGGGAACTCGTCGAGGAGGCCTCCGAGGAGCCGACCGAGGCGCCTGCTGACGATCCCGTCGTAGAGGCCGCCCCCGAGCCCGAAGCCGAGGCCGAGCCCGAGCCGGTCCTCACCGAAGCGGAAGCCGACTACGCCGCTCACCTCGAACAGCGTGACGTCGACCCGGCACCCCTGGACTTCGCGCCGCCGCCACGTCGGCCCCAGGTGGGCAAGCCCATCGGCTTCGGGACGGCGCAGGGCAGCGGCGCCGAGCAGATGAGCCCCGACCCCGCCGTCGACGACGAGGAGATGCTGGACCTCGGGCCCGACGTCGACTTCACCGAGGTACTCGACAAACACTCGTCGTCGACGGACGACGACGTGACTGCTGACGACGACGGGCCGTCATATCTGCGGTCCAGTTCGGGCACGTTGTTCGGTGGTCAGTCCGTCGCCGATGATCTGGCCAGGCGCGGGCCGCAGCCTGGGCCCGAGGACATCGACCTCGGCGGCACCGAGTCGGAGTCCAAGGTTCAGGAGCCCTCCCGGGAGGAACTCTCCGAAGAGGGCGGCTCGGCGTTCGTCTGGGGCGCGTGGGTGGTGGCGCAGTGCATCCTCGCCGTCGCCTTCGGCGCAGGCCTTTTCATCGCGTTCGATCAGCTGTGGCGATGGAACACCATCGTCGCGCTGGTGCTGTCCGTCCTCGTCATCCTCGGCCTCGTCGTCGGGGTGCGGGTGGTGCGCAAGACGGAGGACATCGGCAGCACGTTGATCGCGGTCGCGGTCGGCGCGTTGGTCACGCTTGGCCCGCTGGCGCTCCTGCAGTCGCACTGACACGACGAAACAAGCCACGTGCGCCCCGCCATCAAGGTCGGTCTTTCGACCGCCTCGGTCTACCCGTTGAGGACCGAGGCGGCCTTCGAGTACGCCGCCCGCCTCGGTTACGACGGCGTCGAGCTCATGGTGTGGGCGGAGTCGGTCAGCCAGGACGTCGCCGCGATCCAGCGGATGTCGGAGAAGTACGGCATGCCCGTGCTCAGCGTGCATGCGCCGTGTCTGCTGATCTCCCAGCGCGTGTGGGGCGCCAATCCGATCTCCAAGCTGGACCGCAGTGTCCGCGCCGCCGAGGAGCTCGGCGCGCAGACGGTCGTGGTGCATCCGCCGTTCCGGTGGCAACGCCGCTATGCCGAGGGGTTCAGCGATCAGGTCGCCGGGCTCGAGGAGTCCAGTGACGTCCTGGTGGCGGTGGAGAACATGTTCCCCTTCCGGGCTGACCGCATCTTCGGCACGGGCCAGCCGTCGATCTCGCGGATGCGCAAGCGCGGCGGCACGCCGGGAGTAGGCGTCTCGGCGTTCGCGCCGTCATACGACCCGCTGGACGGCAATCACGCCCACTACACGCTGGACCTGTCGCACTCGGCGACGGCGGGCACCGACGCGATCGACATGGCGGACCGGATGGGCGAAGGGCTGGTGCACCTGCACCTCTGTGACGGCAGTGGTGCGTCGACTGACGAGCACCTGGTGCCGGGTCGCGGTACCCAGCCCGCCGTGGAGATCTGCGAGATGCTGGCCGCCGGCAACTTCTCCGGCCACGTGATCCTCGAGGTCACCACGTCGCGTGCCAGGACGGCTGCCGAGCGTGAGCAGCTGCTGGCCGAATCGCTCGACTTCGCGCGGACCCACCTGTTGCGGTGAGCGCTTGCGCGAAGAACAGAAGACACCGAAGGATTGGAACGCTCGCCCTTGACTGAATCAGCCGCGTCCACGTCGTTCGCCGATGCCATGAGGCTGACGCCGGTGTCGTCGGACGGGACGGTCGCCATCTTCGACGCCAAGCTCAACGAGCACTGGACGATCGGGCCCAAGGTCCACGGCGGGGCGATGCTCGCGCTGTGCGCGAATGCGGCGCGGACAGCGCTCGGCGTCGACGGGCACGAGCCGATTGCGGTGTCCGGCAGCTTCCTGTGGGCGCCGGACCCCGGCCCATTGCGTCTGGTGACCACGATCCGCAAGCGGGGTCGTCGGGTCAGCCTCGTCGACGTCGAGCTCAACCAGGGTGGCGGGACGGGCAATGAGCGCTCGCGCGAAGAGCAG
Organism: Mycobacterium sp.; assembly: GCF_050701675.1. Taxonomy (GTDB): domain Bacteria; phylum Actinomycetota; class Actinomycetes; order Mycobacteriales; family Mycobacteriaceae; genus Mycobacterium. Next base: position 2,207 of record NZ_JBOGDD010001216.1, read on the forward strand.
AAAACGGCCGTGCGGGCCACCATCACCCTCGCCGACCCCGAGCACGACGTGGCGCCGCTGCTGTCGGTCAATCCGGTGGTGCCCCTGATGACGCCGGATCCGCCGCCAGGGCTCGAACCGATCGGACCGGGGCACCCGATGGCCGATATCGTGCACCTGGCACACGGCTGCGACATCAGGCCCTCGCTCACGACCATGGGGCCGCGCTCGGACGGCGGGCCCCCGGTGATCGAGTACTGGGTGCGCCCGAGGGAGGGCTCCCCGGACGTCCTGTTCGCGCTGCTGTGCGGTGACGTCTCGGCGCCCGTGACGTTCGCCGTCAACCGGTTCGGCTGGGCGCCGACGGTCCAGCTCACCGCCTACCTGCGGGGCCTGCCTGCGGATGGCTGGCTGCGGGTGATGTGCACGACCGTGCAGATCGGGCAGGAGTGGTTCGACGAGGATCACGTGGTGGTGGACTGTGAGGGCCGCATCGTCGTCCAGACCCGCCAGCTCGCGCTGGTGCCGCAGGCACCGCAGCCGTAGCGGCACCACCGAGGGTCCGGACGGTGGGCGTGCAATGCTTGCGGGCGTGGCGAGAATTGCGATCATTGGTGGCGGAAGCATTGGCGAGGCACTGCTTTCCGGGCTCTTGCGCTCGGGGCGGCAGACCAGGGACATGGTCGTTGCCGAGCAGCACCCCGACCGGGCCAAGTACCTCTCGGAGACCTATTCGGTGTTGGTGACCTCGGTGACCGAGGCTGCCGAGAATGCGGCCTACGTCGTCGTCGCGGTCAAGCCGTCGGACGTCGAACGGGTGGTCGGCGAGATCTCCGATGCTGCCGCTCGGGCCGAGAACACCAGCGCGGAGCAGGTCGTCGTCACGGTGGCTGCCGGTGTCACCACCGCGTACTACGAGGCCAACCTCCCGGCCGGGTCACCCGTCATCCGGGTGATGCCCAACGCACCCGTCGTCGTCGGTGGGGGCGTCAGTGCGCTGGCCGCAGGGCGGTTCGCGACCGCCGAGCAGCTCAAGGAGGTCTCGGCGATCTTCGACGCGGTCGGCGGTGTGCTGACGGTGCCCGAGTCTCAGCTGGACGCCGTCACCGCGGTGTCGGGTTCGGGTCCGGCGTACTTCTTCCTGATGGTCGAGGCGCTCGTCGACGCTGGCGTCGCCGTGGGGTTGCCGCGGTCGGTGGCCACCGATCTGGCGGCTCAGACCATGGCGGGTTCCGCGGCAATGCTGCTGGAAAGCCTCGACAACGCCAATCCGGCCGGTGACGGTGCGATGGGCACGGCGATGGACACCAGCCCCGCTCAGCTGCGCGCCACCGTGACGTCACCGGGCGGCACTACCGCCGCTGGTCTGCGGGAACTGGAGCGCGGCGGCCTTCGCACGGCGGTAGCCGCGGCCGTGGCCGCCGCAAAAACACGCTCTGAGCAGCTAGGAATTACATCAGAGTAGTTCAAGGAATTCCTACGGATTAGCCCACACCCGTCGCAATAACCCCAGTGGCCACGCTATTCTCCCTGAGGTATGCACACGTTGGTGCCAGCGGTGGGGAAGCCGTTGGGACTGGCCGTGCCTGATTGATTGGGTTTGCGATGACGTCTATGAACGGGCCATCGGCGCGGGATTCCGCTAGCGGTAAGGCGGCGCGTGATGCCTCCGCCGGCGAGCCGCCACGGCAGCAATTCCTCACCGTCGCTGAGGTGGCGAGCCTGATGAGGGTTTCCAAGATGACGGTTTACCGATTGGTCCACAACGGAGAGCTGCCCGCGGTGCGGGTCGGTCGGTCGTTCCGTGTCCACGCCAAGGCCGTTCACGACCTCCTGGAGACGTCGTACTTCGACGCGGGATAGCCGCCACCGTCCTGGGGCAGAAGCGTGGCGACCCGTGCGATGGTGCAGCCGTTTTCGTACCGCAGTCCTCGCCGGGTAAGGTGACGGTTCGGTTCACTAGGCACAAACGCCTGGCGATGTCTTAGGTAGCGGAGTTCATGGGTTCAGTCATCAAGAAGCGGCGCAAGCGCATGTCGAAGAAGAAGCACCGCAAGTTGCTTCGTCGTACTCGGGTGCAGCGCAGAAAACTTGGTAAGTAACCCCAAGGTTGTCCCGTTAGGCTGGCCCGATGGATTCGACCGGCCGGCCGCCCCAGAACCATGGGCAGGGTCCCGGAGGTTCTGACCAGCACGACACCGAGCACCACCCCAGGGTGGTGCTGGTCACTGGTGCGTGCCGGTTCCTCGGCGGTTACCTGACGGCCAGGCTGGTGCAGGACCCGCTGATCAACCACGTCATCGCAGTCGATGCAGTGGCTCCCAGCAAGGATCTGCTGCGTCGGATGGGCCGCGCGGAGTTCGTCCGCGCGGACATTCGGAACCCGTTCATCGCCAAGGTGATTCGCAATGGGGACGTCGACACGGTGGTGCACGCCGCCGCGGCGTCGTACGCTCCGCGTGCCGGCGGCAGGGCCGCGCTGAAGGAACTCAACGTCATGGGCGCGATGCAGCTGTTCGCGGCCTGTCAGAAGGCGCCGTCGGTGCGTCGCGTGATCCTCAAGTCCACCTCAGAGGTGTACGGCTCGAGCCCGCGTGACCCCGTCCTGTTCACCGAGGACGGCAGTGCGCGCAGGCCGCCCGGCGAGGGGTTCGCCCAGGACAGCATCGACATCGAGGGGTACGCCCGTGGGCTGGCGCGTCGGCGCCCCGACATCGCCGTGTCGATCCTGCGGTTGGCCAACATGATCGGGCCGGCCATGGACACCGCGCTCTCGCGGTATCTGGCAGGCCCCGTGGTGCCCTCGGTGCTCGGCCACGACGCCCGGCTGCAGCTGCTGCACGAACAGGACGCGCTCGGCGTGCTGGAGCGTGCCACGATGGCGGGCCGTTCGGGCACGTTCAACGTCGGAGCCTCCGGCGTGATCATGATGTCGCAGGCCATCCGCCGGTCGGGGCGCGTTCCGCTGCCGGTGCCGAAATCGGCACTGTCTGCCGTCGATTCGCTGAGGCGTGCGACGCGCTACAGCGAGCTCGACCGCGAGCAGCTGAACTATCTGAGCTACGGCCGGGTGATGGACACGGCGAGGATGCGCAAGGACCTTGGTTATAGCCCGAAGTGGACGACGGCGGAGGCTTTCGACGATTACGTACGCGGTCGCGGATTGACGCCGATCGTCGATCCGCGGTGGGTACGCTCGATCGAGAGTCGCGCCATTTCGGCGGCACAGCGCTGGGGGCGCTAGGCTGTTCCTATACAGGGTGGGGAGAAGGTTGCGAAGTGCCGGGTGATTCCAAAGCGAAAGTCATTCCGTTGCACTCCAATTCGAGTCGAGCATCGGCTCAGCGGAGGGCGGCGGCACGAGTCGAGAGCACGCGTCGGCATCCGTCGTTGCTCGAGGATTCCGGCACCAGGGCCTCTCCTGATCAGATCGCGGCCGTCGTCCGCGAGATCGATGACCGCCGTGGGTCCGTCCCCGGCGCGGCGCGCGTAGACGAGGGTCCCAACGAGCTCGCCCAGCGCATCGCCGCGGTCGCCGAGTTCGTCCGCAAGCGGATGTCCGGTGACTACACCGTCGACGAGTTCGGCTTCGACAAGCACCTCAACGACGCAATCTTTTTGCCTTTGCTGAGAGGGCTCTTTCGCAACTGGTTCCGGGTCGAGGTCGGCGGTATCGAGAACCTGCCGGAGACGGGCGCGGCACTCGTCGTGGCCAACCACGCGGGCGTCCTCCCGTTGGACGGCCTGATGGCGTCGGTGGCCGTGCACGACAACCATCCCGCCCACCGCGATCTGCGCCTGCTGGCCGCGGACATGGTGTTCGACATGCCCGTGATGGGTCAGGCTGCCCGCAAGGCCGGTCACACCATGGCCTGCACCGCCGACGCGCACCGCCTGCTGGCCGCAGGCGAGCTCACCGCCGTGTTCCCCGAGGGCTACAAGGGATTGGGCAAGAACTTCCGGGACCGCTACAAGCTGCAGCGTTTCGGCCGCGGCGGGTTCGTGGCGGCAGCTCTGCGCGCGGGCGCGCCCATCATTCCGTGCTCGATCGTCGGGTCCGAGGAGATCTACCCGATGATCACCGACGTCAAGCTGTTGGCC
>NZ_JBOGDD010001217.1:0-14252 GCF_050701675.1 Mycobacterium sp.
GGTCTGACCGCGAGCAGCGTGGGCGTGTGCCCCGGCCATGTGGAGCTCATCTCATCGATCAGCGTGCGCGGTTCGTCGGCGGGCGCAACGGCGATCGTCCTGTTGAACGCGTCGAACCGGGTGAGGGTCCAGAGCAACGTGGCCAACACCGCTACCGGCGAGTGGCTGATGATGGCGATAGGCGCGGGGGTGACGGCGTTACCGAGGTGGCGCACCAGCTGAAACCCTTCCTTCATGGCGCGTGCCAACCTGACCGCTTCGGCCCGGGATATACCGCCCCCACGTCGGAGCGCGGTGCTGCCGGCGATAACGATGGGCACAGCTACCGCGGCATGGGTGCGCAACCAGCTCTCCATGTCCAGATGCACTGTTGCGGGAAGGCCAGCGTCGGTAAAGACCTTGGCCCATAAGGGATCTGAAACCGTCGTCAGCATTCCTCGGCGAAGGATCGTCGAGGTCAGCTGGCCGTCGTTGAGGCCTGCGACGATCGCTGGGAAGCCAAACGTGAAGCGGTGCGGCCCGACGGCGTCGCGCAGCCGATCCAGCGATTGGAAGGTGTTGAACATGAACATCACGGACTTGGCCGCGCCGGCGCTCAGCGCGGGCAGCAACACATCAACCTGCGACGCCAGGACCGTGACGAGCACCAGGTCCCAGTCCGTTGTCGTATCGAGTTCGGCACTGACGTGAACGGCTGCACGCTCGCCCTCGACGGTGACGATGGCCCCAACGTGGCGCAACTGGTCGAGTCGGGCGCCACGCGCGATGACAGTCACGTCGTGACCGGCCTCGGACAGCTGGAAAGCGAACGTGCTACCGATACCGCCCGGCCCGACTATCGCGATCTGCATCTTTCCATCATCCATGACCTGGACTTACGCAGCGAAGATTGACAAGCCCAGACGACACGCCGACGTCTTGTCAAAGTACCCCTGCGATTCTGGTCAATCTTGGCTGCATCTCGACATGCGTGTTGTACCGATAGGAAGCAGATGCCATCCGACCTCCGTGGCTCCGGTTGTCTCACCGCTGGGATGCGAATCTTGCGTGCGGACAACGGCTCCGAGGTCTCGATTGGCGAGCTGATGCGCACCGGTGCGCGGCCTCTGGTGTGGTCGCTCGACGAACGGAAGCGGCTGGTGACGCAGCCGATGGCCAGCGTGCTCCCCAACGGCCGGAACGAAGTATTCACGCTGCGGCTGGCCTCCGGCCGTGAGATGGAGGCCGCGGCCAACTCTTCGTTTCTGACGCTCGATGGGTGGACACCATTGAGCGCCTTGAAGGTTGGCGATCGGCTAGCGGTGCCGCGTCGCATACCTGCACCCGTACAGAGCCACCCGATGGCCGACGAGGAGGTCATCCTGCTGGCACACATGATCGGCGATGGGTTTTGCGTCAAGCGTCAGCCGATCCGATACGCAAGCATCGACGAGCAGAACCTGGCCGCTGTCACCACGGCCGCCAGGCACTTCGGTATTACCGCGGTGCGAGATGACTACGCCGCGGCACGGGTCACCACACTGCGGTCGCCCGCTCCGTATCACCTGACGCACGGGAGGCGAAATCCTGTCGCGGCCTGGCTCGACGACCTCGGCCTATTCGGGCTGCGGAGTTACGAGAAGTTCGTGCCGGCGAAGGTGTTCGCGCTGCCGAACGATCAGGTGGCCCTGTTCCTACGGCATCTGTGGGCCACGGACGGGTGCGTTACGTGGGATGCGAAGCAAGGCATCGGGCGGATCTATAACGGGTCAACCAGCCGACAGCTGATAGATGACGTCAGGCAACTGTTGTTGCGGTTCGGCATTCCCTCGCGGGCCTATTGCGCGCCGAAGGCGGGCTACCGTGATTACTGGTTCCTCAACGTATTAGGAGCGAACAACCAGACGCGACTCCTACGCAACGTGGACATGCACGGGGTGAAGTTCTTTGCCGCACGTAAGGTACTCGCGAATCTGGCTGGCGTGCGGAGTAACGAGAACGTCGACACGGTTCCGCGGGAAGTCTGGGATCGGGTGCGGCCGGCCTTGTCAGAGAGACAGATGTCTCACAGCGCTTTCGCCCAGGCGATGGGTACCAAGTTTTGCGGCTCGACCATGTGGAAGCATTCGCCGAGCCGAGGTCGACTTCACCGGGCCGCCGCGATCCTCGACGACCAGGTGTTGCACGATCTCACCACGAATGACGTCTTCTGGGACAGATCGTCGACATCACCAGTATCGGTGAGCACGACGTGTACGCCGTTGTCGTCGATAGCACGCAGAACCTTGTCGCCCAAGGGATTTCGGTCCGTGCTCCGCTGGGCAGCGACTAGCTGATCCTGGTTCAAGAGGTCCGACGGCCCGACGAAGGCAATAATCGTGGCTCATCAGCTACACCTGCCGTGGTTCAGCTTTCACATGATCGGGTTTATCGGCGGTGCCCACTCGATGTCCAATTGGACATTTGGGGGAGATTTATCGGTTGCCGGGAGCGCAACCAGGAAGGCAGTCACGACCGCCGTCAAGGAACGACGCAGCCAGGAAACCCAAGCCGACCTGAACGCCGCGTTGGCCGCTCGGTAACCACCCGTACCTCCACTTGATATTGGGTGGGACCGGGAGCAGTATTATTTCTGGTGTGAAATTAGACGCCGTCGCCATTGCGGTGGTTATGTGATGAGGGCAGTCGATCACCTTCCCAAGGCTGGGAGTGTGATCGGCCGGGTACTGAGGTTAACCAGGTAACGGGTATCGGCAACGCAGGGGGTTTGGCATGGCGGTCCGGGGCATCAAGGCAGTTAAGAAAATCATGCAGACAACATTTGATCCAGAGTTGGTGATTCCAGAAGAAGTCAGGGTGACAGAATTTACCGGCGATGACAGTTTAACTCGGAAAGATCTTTTTCAGCATCCGATTCCCGCTGATTCCCTGATTTGGAAGTATTGGGGGCGTCTTGATGTCGCATTTTTCGGCAGCGCAGTCTTGGGTCCCATTGCGGGAGCGTGGCCGCAGATGGGGAGAGCGACCGCAGGTTCTGTTCTCTTCACTGGTGACAGTTCTTTCGGCGCACGCGCTAAGATATATAAAATACGGCATCAGAGATCGCACGAGTACATTTATGGCTCGGTGTACGACGCTCCGGAAGATGCGAAGAAATATGGGCTGAAGACACGGAATATGCACAAGTCTGTCAAAGGCACACTGCAGGACGGCACGTTTCATGCCTTGAATGCGGAAACCTTCTATTTTGCGCATGTCACCTTCTTTTATCATCTATTGATAATCGTAACCGAGCAACTGTATTTCAGCGGGTCCATGCCACGGGCGATGAAAGAGCAGATATTTGAGGAATCCAAGGAGTGGTACAGCTTGTGGGGGGTGGACGATAGTCCTCAGCCGGATACGTACGACGACTTCGAGCAGTATCTGGAAAACATCGAGCGTAATCATTTGGTGAACTCACAGGTAACTCAGGTCATGCTGGAACAATTTATGGAGCGCCGCCTGGCGCCGCGGTGGTGGCCTCCAGTCATGAAGAAATTTGTGTGGCCCTGGTTGGCGGGGCGGCGGCAAGTCGTTGTTAATAGTTATCCGCCCCATGTGCAGGAGCTGTTCCAATTAGAATGGACCCCCGAGGACGAGGAGATTTCCCACCGTTTTATGCATATGTATCGGCGGTCGTACGCGGTTCTCGAGCGTCTCCTCCCGCTGAAGTTTTTCTACTTGCCGATTGCGGTGAAAGGCTTTGAGCGGGAAGGGGTCGATCCACGCAACATCACGCTGGAGTCCGCACAGCAAGCACTCCGGGAAAACCGCGCCCGCCGCGTCGCGCGAGAAAATACACCAATAGATGAGACGAATGGGGTGCCGGCTTCCAGCTAATAAGGTTGCTGGGCCGCCGGTTTCACCCGGCCGCACTGTCTGTCCTGGGCGTACGGCGGTTCTGGAGATCCGGGCTATAAAGGTGGCCTATTGTTGGTAACCCTGCGTGTTGATTAAGCATTATTCTCTTGTGGGGCTCGGCAGATGGGCTGCTATCGGGTTATGTTCGGCGAATGATCAACATTCGGTCTTCACATGTCGACCGAGTTCGCGCGCAGTCTTTCGGGACCGTAGCGAGAGAGTGTGACCTGTATCGGCCGCGTTATCCGGTGGCGCTGATCGATGAGTTGACGTGTCCACGGCAGCACTGTGTGCTCGATGTTGGTTCGGGTACCGGCATTTCGCTGAACAGTTGTTGGCTCGTGGATGTGACGTGCTAGTCGTGGAGCCCAGTGCGAACAGGGCCAGAATTGCCGAGAGCAAGGGCATATCGGTTGAGCTCGCACGATTTGAGGGCTGGAATCCCGATGATAGAACATTCGACCGCAGGGACGGCGGGCGGAAAGGTTGGTGCAGCAGCCGAAAACGATGGGAGCAGTGGTGAGCGAAAGAGGACGGGCGATGATTCAACAGATGAATCACGCAGCACTCCGCCACACGTAAGTGAGAATTCGTAGGGTGGACGTGACGTGAGATCGCTAGCGCTCCAGCAGGTCAGAGCGCCGCTAGTGGACATGAAGTTTGAGAAGGCATAGGCAGTGCCCTGGCCGCTACGATGCGGTGGTGTGGCTGGGCGCCCCGGCGATCGAGGCGATCGAACTCGTCAAGACCTAGCAACGTCGCCGCCAATAAGCAACGAAATGCCGTAGACACGAACAGAATCGCTACCCGCGGAGAGCCGATGAAGACAGTCGCACGCCTCGGAGCGACTGCCGTCGCCACCGTCGCTCTCGCCGCCGCCATCGCGGGCTGCTCCTCGGGGTCGTCGGTATCCTCCGACGCAGACTTGGCCGCCTCGACCGTCACGGTCACGTCATCGGCGTCGAGCGCCCCCTCGGCCACGGACAGCGACGCGGGCCCTGGCGGCACCGGCGGGCAGGGTGGTACGCCGGCGGCCGCCCCCGCCCCCGCCGCGTCGCGGCCGCTCTCGGATTTCGCCGATGGATCGGCCGAGTGGCCGTACTACTCGTTCGGAACGCCGACCGGTCAGATCCAGTGCCGCGTGGTGGACGGGACGCTGGCCTGCCAAACCGAGGGCCGTTCACACACAGTCGCCGATAGCGCATTGTGCGGCTTCTACCCCGGCGAGGAGCAGAGTCACACACGGCGATTCGGCTACTTCCAGAGTGGGCGGGAACCGTGCGCGACCATCATCCAGGGTGAGGGATTCAATTCGCCACATACGTTGGCCTACGGTCAGGCCGTGACCGCCGAGCTGCCGTCGGGGCGCACGGTCACCTGCATGTCAGCCGTCGAAGGATTGACCTGCACCCAGGCCGACGGGCCCGGACCGCGGGGCTTCTTCCTATCGGTCGACACGTTCACGGTCCTCTGACAGCGTCACCGCTGAGAGCCGCTGATGGTCTTGCGAGCCAACGACATCCCGGTCTCGATGCGCTTTGCACCTGGTGGGTGGCCCACTCATAGGCCCGCCTCGGGCGTGCCCCGGCCGCTGAACAGTGGTGTGTTCGGGATGGATCGATCGAGACCGATCCATCTGGCCAGGCGCAAAACCCGGCCGGACATCGGCACAGCCTTGCGCGCCATCCCACGAAGCCGGGACAGGAACGTCGTGCGGGAGCATCCGCGGCCTGAACGGGGTTTAGTTGAGATGGTCGAAATGACCGCTTGCCCAGCTGATGTGCCGTCTCTGCTGAGGGTGTAGGGGCGATCGAACTCCAAGGCCTCCAAGTCATCGACCATCCGCTGCACGGTGGCCGCTGAGAGTGCGGCCGCAGGACTCGGCGTGCTTGCGTAAATCGCCACCTTGCCGTCAAGCTCTCCCATGATCAGTCCTTCGGGCGATGACCTGGCCGGCGAAGTCAACCATCTGCTCAAGGCTGGGGAACATCGCGAAGGCATCCAGGATCGCCTCATCGATACCGGACCCGGCGAAGCGCTCGAGCTTCTCGACAATCGAGTCAACGGACGTGCCCGCTTCCAGGTTGATCCGCATGGCCGTCTTCAGCGCGTCAGGATCGCGGCCGGCGTCCTGCGCCGCACGGCGCGCAATCGACCACGAGCGGTCGAAGTCCTGCAGCCCCTCGACCCCGAGCCAGCCGGTGCCGCTGCGGCCGACCCGGCGCATCGCGGCCTCGCTGGCACCGCCGATCCAGATGGGCGGACCGCCGGTCTGAACTGGGCGCAGGTCGGCATGGACCGGCGGCAGGGAGAAGAACTCGCTGTCCCAGGACACCGGGGTGCTCGTCCACCACTGGCGCAGGAACGCCAATAGGTCATCGAGCATCCGCCCGCGCCGGCGCCAGTCCGCGCCGCGGGCGATGTCGAATTCGTCCTTCATCCACCCGACTCCCACGCCGACGTCGAGGCGGCCGTCGCTGAGCACGTCGAGCGTGGTCAGCAGCCGGGCCAGGTGAACCGGCTCGTAGTAGAACGTGCTGAGCGTGCTGGCGTTGAGCCGCACCCGGCTGGTCGCCGCCGCGGCGACCGTCCACAGCAGCACCGGATCGAGGTAACGGGTCATCTGCGGCGGGTACGGCTGCTCCTTGCCCGGATAGGTGCTCTGCATGTCAACCGGCGTGACCAGTCGATCGCCGACCCACAGCGTGTCGTAGCCAAGGTCCTCCAATCCGCGGCAGAACGCGCTCAGGCCAGCGGCGCTGCTGACAGCGGGCCCCACAAAGGGAATGACGAAACCAAGCTTCATCGCGAGAATCCTCTCTAGGCAGACTCATCGTCCGCCGACATTGAGAACGTTTCGGTGATCCGTCAACCACTATTTGGATGACGGCGCCCCCGTTCGTTCTCGGCTCGGGCCGGTGCGGATCAGCCGGGAACCGTTGCGCCGAGGGCGAAGTCGAAGTTCCCCACTCCGTGGCGGGCGAGGCCCATCATGATCAGGCCCGCACCTTCCAGCCAGTGCGCCATGTTCAAGCCGCCGACGTCCAGTGGGCGCAGCTCGAGGCTCTCGATGAACTCCGCCACGCCCGTCTTGGCGTGCGCGTCGTCGCCGGCGATGAAGACGTCGAGCGGCCGGCCCTTGGCCAGGACGACACCGAAGACGGTGTTGAATGCCTTCACCACGCTGGCGCTGACCGGGGCCGCCTTGGCAACTTCCTGCGCGATCGAGGTGTCATCGGGGACGGTGAGCCCGTCGGCCGCGGAATTGAAGGGGTTGCTGATGTCGACGATGACCTTGCCCGCGAGGGCGTTTCCGTACTGGGCGACGACCGGAACGACATTGGCGTACAGCAGGGCCACGATGACGATCTTCCCGGCCGGGACCGCGCCGAACTCTCCCGTCGTGGTGCTGCCGCCGAGAGCCTTGGCCAGGTCAGCCGCCTTGGTGTGATCGCGGCCGATGATTTCGACGGTGTTGCCGCCCGCTACCGCCAGCGTGCCGATGGTGCGGGCCATGTTCCCAGTGCCGATGATGCTGATGTTGGTCATGAGGTGTCCTGTCTTTGACTGTCGATCGGAAGGTTGGATCGAGCCGAACTGGCTGAGCCCTCGTGAAGGAGGACACGGCCTTCGTCGTCACTCGCCGTTGGTGAGAAGTTCCCAGGGCTGCATGCCGAGGAGACCAGCAAGGTGCCCCTGCATCTCGACGCCGGACGGCAGCGGGCGCCACCATATGGTCACCTCGGCGATCTTGCCGTCCGCGTCGAGCAGGATGTAGTCCATTCCGTTGACCACGGTGTCTTCGATCTGCAGCCGGAAGTACGCGGCGTGGTGCGTCTCGCCGCTGAGGACTTCGGAGTAGGTGAGGTCGGCCGCCACCGAGCCGACCCCCCGCATGGCTTCCAGGACTGCCTCGCGGCCGGTGAGTGGCTCATCGCCGAGCGGGCCGTACATCACCACGTCCTCGGCGAGGATTCCGGAAAGAGCGTCTTTGTCTGCGCCGCCGTGCATGCAGTCGACGAAGAATTCCACGGTGTCGCGGTGCGGGGCGAAGGCGGTCATATGACCGTGGTCCCGCCGTCGACCACCAGCTCCATGCCATTGACATAGCTCGAGTCGTCGGACGCGAGGAACAACGCGGCCGACGCGATCTCCTCAGGGCGGCCCATCTCTCGCCGCGGGATCACGGACTCGAACTGCGCCTTCATCTCCTCGTCCATCACCTCGGCCAACATCGGCGAGGCGACCTGGCCGGGGGTCAGCACGTTCACCCGGATCTTCCTGTCCCTCAACTCGGACACCCACACCCGTGCGTAGGCGGGTAGCACGGCCTTGCTTCCCGCGTACACACTCCAATTGGGGTAGCCCCGCAGCGATGCGTTTGACCCGGTCATGAAGATCGAGCCTCCGTCGTTGAACAGCGGAAGCGCCTTCTGGACCGTAAACAGCGTGCCGCGCGCGTTCAGCCCGAAGGCGGCGTCGAAGTCCTTCTCGGTGATCTCGCCGAGCCTGCTCTGTGCGCCCGTCCCGGCACTTGCCCACAACACGTCGATCGCGCCCTTTTCCTGCTTGACCGTGTCGTACAAACGGTCCAGATCGTCGAGGTTGGCCGAATCACCTTGTACGCCGGTCACATTCCGTCCGATCAGTTCGACGGCCTGGTCCAGCTCGTCCTTCCGTCGGCCCGAGATGAAGACGTGAGCTCCTTCGTCAACGAACAACTTGGCACCGGCCAGCGCCATGCCACTTGTCGCGCCCGTGATTACTGCGACCTTGCCATCGAGCTTTCCCATGATCACTCCAGCCATTCCGTAGTGCCGGTGTTATGTACACCGAGCTGCGTACTTAACGTACTCGGACGGTCGTGTGGAATGCAAGTTATGCACACCGATCGGTACCCAACTGGGTTACGCTGGAGGTATGACGGAGTTAGAGAAGGGGCCGCGAGGCCTGCGCCGGGGCCGGGGCGCACGAGAGCGCATCCTCGCCGCGTCGCGACAACTGTTCCGCGATCAAGGCATCAACAACACCGGCCTGGACCAGCTCTGCGCGGTGGCCCAGGTGTCCAAGCGCACGTTTTACCAGCACTTCACCAGCAAGGACGAGCTGATCGCCGAACACCTACGCCGATTCGATCCCGACATCCTGCCCGAGGTGTTCGACCGCACCGACCTCACACCCCGTGAACGGCTCCTCGCCGCTTTCGACATTCACGCGCCTCTGTGCCCGTTCATCGCGGCGGCCGTCGAAATCAACGACCCGAGCCACCCGGCACGCCTACACGCCCGCGACTACAAGACGGCCTTTGCCGCGCGGCTTACCGAAACCGCCCGCGAGGCCGGCGTCACCAACCCCGAACAGCTCGGCGAACAACTGGCGCTGCTCTTGGATGGCGCCTCGGCCCGCAACCGAGTCCTCAACGCCGACACCTTCGCCACCGCCGCCGCCATCGCAGTCGTCCTCATCGACAACGCCATCCCCATCGCCGCGGTACCGCCCGACGCAGGCGGGACCCTGTCAGCCGAAACGGGGCCGCGTGCCGGATCTGGCGGCGAGCTCAGCCGAAGGTGACGCCAAGGGAGAAGTTGTAGTTCCCCGCGCCATGCCGGCCCAGGCCTACTGACAGCAGGCCCGCGCCCTCGAGCCAGTGCGCCAGGCTCAGGTCGCCGCTGTCCCGCGGAAGCAGTCCGAGGCTCTCGATGAACACTGACAGTCTCGCTTTGGCCTGCGCGTCATCGCCGGCGATGAACACGTCCACCGGACCGCCCGCGGCCAGGACGTCGCGGAAGACGGTGTTGAACGCCTGGATGACATGGGCGCTTGCGGGGGCGGCCTCGGCGACCATTTCCGCGATGGAGGTGTCGTCAGGGACGGCCAGCCCGGTGACGCTGGCGTTGAAGGGGTTGGTGATGTCGACGATGATCTTGCCGGCCAGCGCGTCCCCGTACTGGCTGACGACCGGCACGGCGCTGTCGAATAGCACGGCGAGGATGACGATCTTGCCGGCCGGCGCTGCGCCCCACGTTCCGGCCGTGGCGCCGTTGTCGAGCGCCTCGATCCAGGAATACCTCGACGCACAACGAGGACCCCCGCCCCTACGTCTGGACCGCGACAGCAGAGTCAATCCTCGCCAAAGTCGCCCGCGGACGCATCGCCCTCAAAAAAGTCAGCTAAATCCGAGACACACCACTAGGTTTCCCGACTTGACGTGGTGCCCGCTGAAGCTCGGGCCGTTGCGCCGTATCCGGTCGTCAGCCAGTACACGGTGCGGTCGAGGATGGGCACGATGTCGGTGATCTCCAGCTCGCCGGCTGCGAAGCGGCCAAGAAGGCCGTAGATGACGGTCGAGAGAATCGTCTCGAGATCATGGACGAATTCGTCGTCGACGTCGGCGAGCACCAGCATGAAGGACGGCACGGTGATGTCGAGGCCCCGGCGAAAGAGCTCCCGCCCTCCCGGGGCCGCCCGTGCGCGGAAGAACGCCGTGAGCATCGCGGGATGCTGCTCCCACGGCTCGAAGATCGAGCGCAACAGGCGCATCATCCCGTCATAGACGGACTCGCCGGGCGGAGGGGACTGGTGGACCAAGCCCGCGTACCGGTGCTCGTCCATCCAGGCGTGCAGCGCGGCGAGGATCAACTCGTCCCGGGTCGAATAACGCTTGTAGATGGTGGCCAGCGACGTTCGTGCACGGCGCGCGACCTCGCGCAGCTGGACCGCGTCGTATCCCTCGGTTTCGAGCAGCACCGCGACGATGTCGAGTACCCGGTCCCGATGCGCACCAGTGTCATCAGGGCTCACCTCCACTTCGACCATCGTGCGTGCACCCCCTTGCCGTCTCTGAGTAACCAGGTTACCGTACCCCGGTGTAACACGGTTACTCACGACACACATCGCCCCGGAGTGTGGCCGGCGCAACGAAGCGAGGATCAATGGGTTCACTAGACGGCAAGGTCGCATTCATCACCGGAGTAGCGCGTGGGCAGGGCCGCAGCCACGCCGTACGCCTGGCCTCCGACGGCGCCAACATCATCGGTGTCGACATCTGCGCCGACATTCCTTCCAACGGCTACCCCATGGCCAGCCGCGACGAACTCGACGAAACCATTGCCCTGGTGGAGGCGGCGGGCGGCAAGATGGTCGGCACGGTGGCCGACGTCCGTGACTTCGCCGCGGTCAACGACGCGCTCACGGTAGGTGTGGAGCACTTCGGGCGCCTAGACATTGTCTGCGCGAATGCCGGCATCGCCACGATGGCGTTTCGCGAGCTGACCATCACCGAAGAGCTCGAGCAGTGGACCGACGTGCTCGACGTCAACCTGGTGGGTGCGTTCCACACCGCAAAGGCGGCCATCCCGCACCTGTTGGCAGGCGGGCGCGGTGGGTCGATCGTCTTCACCAGTTCGACCGCCGGTTTGAGGGGATTCGGCGGCCTGCAGGGTGGGGGACTGGCCTATGCGGCATCCAAGCACGGCATCGTCGGGCTCATGCGGACGCTGGCCAATGCGCTTGCCCCGGAGAGTGTTCGGGTGAATACCGTGCACCCGACGGCGGTCAACACCATGATGGCCGTCAATCCGGCGATGACGTCATTCCTGGAGAACTACCCGGGCGGTGTCGGGCCGCACCTTCACAACCCCATGCCGGTCGGGCTTCTCGAGCCCGAGGACATCAGCGCGGCGATCGCCTACCTGGTTTCCGATGCGGCGAAGTACGTCACCGGGGTGACGTTTCCCGTGGACGCTGGCTTCTGCAACAAGCTGTGAGCACGCCTGCCGGACGTGCTGCGGGCAAGCGCGTCCTGGTGACCGGCGCGGCCCGGGGGATGGGCCGCAGCCATGCCGTGCGCCTGGCCGAAGAGGGAGCCGATCTCATCCTCGTCGACATCTGCGAATCGCTGCCTGAAGTCGAATATCCGCTTGCGTCACGGGAAGACCTGATGCAGACCGCACGCCTGGTGGAGAAGCATGGAAGGCGTGCCATCACCCATGTCGTGGACGTGCGCGACTCTGCGGCCTTGACAGCCGCCGTCGACGATGGCGTCGCGGAGCTAGGTGGACTGGATGCGTCGGTGGCCAACGCTGGCGTCCTAACCGTCGGCACCTGGGACACCACCACACCGGAGCAGTGGCGCACGGTCGTCGACGTGAACCTGATCGGAACGTGGAACACCTGCGCCGCCGCATTGCCACACCTCGTCGAGCGTGGCGGCAGCCTGGTCAACATAAGCTCGGCGGCCGGCCTGAAGGGCACACCGCTGCACACCCCGTACACAGCCTCCAAGCACGGCGTAGTCAGACTGAGTCGGGCCCTGGCCAATGAGCTTGCCGCACAGCATGTCCGGGTCAACACGGTGCATCCCACCGGTGTCGCGACCGGGATGCAACCCGCGTCGCTGCACGGGCTGCTGGCCGAGGCACGCCCAGACCTCGTCCCGATCTTCCTCAACGCCATGCCCATCGTGATGGCCGAGGCGATCGACATCAGCAACGCGGTGCTGTTCCTGGTGTCCGATGAATCCCGGTACGTCACCGGCCTGGAATTCAAGGTCGACGCAGGCGTCACCCTGCGATGAGTAGAAGGAACTGTCACCGATGACCACGATCGACACCGAACGCTCAACCCGCGGACGGCGTGCCTTCGCCGACGTAATGACGTTCGCCGCACCCGAGGGCACCACACCTATCGACGCGACGCTGCTCGACTTCGTCTTCGCCGAAGTCTGGGAACGACCGGGACTCAGCCGCCGGAACCGACGCTTCGTCACGCTCCCCTGCGTCGCGGCGGCTGACGCCGAAGGACCACTGCGTGACCACGTGTATGCCGCGCTCAACAGCGGCGACGTGACGATCGCCGAAATGCAGGAAACCGTCTTGCATTTCGCGGTCTACAGCGGCTGGCCGAAGGCATCGCGGTTCAACATCATCGTCGACGAACAGTGGGAGCGCATCCACCGCGAGCGCGGACTGACCCCACCGCCACCGGATCCACTGCTGCCACTCATCACCCCGAGTGACCCGCAGGACCGACTGAGCCACGGGGAGCAAGCGTTCCGCGACGTCAACTGCGTGCCCTACGTTCCCACCCGCGACAACCCATACACCGGCGCTGGCATCCTCAACTTCGTCTTCGGTGAGATGTGGGTTCGGCCGGGACTGGGAATGAAGGAACGGCGTCTCGTGACGGTGGCGTGCGTCGCGTTCCAGGACGCCCCGTATCCGATCCTGAGTCACGTCTACGCGGCATTGAAGAGCGGCGACATCACCTTCGACGAAATGGATGAATTGGCACTGCACTTCGCGGCGTACTACGGCTGCGCGAAGGCCTCGCAGCTCAACGACGAGATCGGGCGACAGAAGCAAATCGTGCTCGAGGCATGGCGTACCGAGGAAGGCGAATCCACGTGAGCACCGCAGTGTCGTTGCCGGCAGGTCTGATCATCGGGGGAGACCTGGTTACGCGGTCCTCGGGCGGAAGTCATCAGCACATCTACCCAGCCACCGGACGACCCAACGTCACCGTTCCGCTCGCCGGCGCGGTCGATATCGATGACGCGGTCGCCTCAGCGCGGGAAGCGCAGCGGGCCTGGATGGCGCTGACGGTCGATCGCCGTCGCGACATGCTGATAGACCTGGCCGACATGGTGCACGCCCATCTCGACGAACTCGCACTACTGAACGTGTACGACTACGGGGTGCCGATCTCCTTCGCGGGTACCGCGCACATGCTCGAATGGTTTCTTCGCCACTTCGCCGGCTATGTCGACAAACCGCACGGCACGAGTTCTCCGGTCAATGGGTCCTTCGACGTGAATCTCATCGAGCGGGAACCCTACGGTGTGGTCGGTGTCATCACCCCGTGGAACGGTGCGTTGGCTGTTGCGGCATCGTGCGTGGCACCCGCACTCGCCGCGGGCAACTCGGTGATCTTGAAACCGTCGGAACTGGCGCCGTTGGCTGCGATCAGGTTCGGCGAACTGTGCGTGGAAGCCGGTCTGCCGGCCGGACTGGTGAACGTAACGCCCGCCGGCGCCGAAGGAGGGGAGGCACTCGTCCGCCACCCCGGCATCCGCAAGATCCACTTCACCGGCGGTGACGCCACCGCGCGACGAGTGCTCGCAGCGGCCGCGGGCACTCTGACGCCGGTGGTCGCCGAACTGGGCGGCAAGTCCGCGAACGTCGTCTTCGAGGACGCTGACCTCGACCTCGCCGCGGCCATGGCAGCTCATCAAGGGCCGCTGATGCAGTCCGGCCAAAGCTGCGCATGCGCAAGCCGGGTACTGATCCACGAATCGGTCTACGACGCGTTCGTGGAGAAGTTCCTCGCGACCGTCGGGTCGGCCAGCGTCGGCGACCCGCTCGACCCGACTG
>NZ_JBOGDD010001218.1:0-7452 GCF_050701675.1 Mycobacterium sp.
GAGGGCATCCGCTGCACCTGGCTGGAGACCAGCCACGCCTTCCACTCGGAACTGCTGGATCCGGTACTCGACGAATTCGAGGCGTACGCAGCGCAGCTGCAGTTCGCCGTCCCGACGTTGCCGCTGATCTGCAACCGCACCGGCGCGGTGCTCACGGCCCAAACCCCGCTCGACGCACAGTACTGGCGGCGACATTCCCGCCAGCCGGTGCAATTCGCCGAAAGTGTGCGCACCGTGGCGTGGCTGGGATGCTCGGTATTGATGGAACTCGGTCCGCAGCCGGTGCTGACCGGGACTGCGGTGCAGGTCTGGCCCGAACACCTGGCCGCTCCGCGGGCGATCGTCTCGCTGCGTAAGGGCGTTGGCGACCGGCGCCAGATCGCCGACGCGCTCGCCGCGGCCTACGTCGGCGGCCACCGACCCGATTTCGGTGCGCTGCAACGTCAACCAGGTCGCAGACTCGAATTGCCGACCTATCCATTCCAGCGCCGCCGCTTCTGGCCCAAGACGTCCGGCATCGCCGGTTCCGGTGTCCACGGTGAGTCGGTCTCTGGAATCCTCGGTAGCGCAAAGGACCTCGCCTCTGGTGACTCCGTCTACACCAGCAGGTTGTCCGTCAAGTCGCAGCCGTGGCTCTCCGACCACGTCATCTATGGCATCGTGGTCGTCCCAGGGGCGACGTACGCAGCGATGGCGTTGGCCGCCGTCGGTACCCCGGCGCGCGCGAAGGACGTCTTCTTCTACGAGCCGATCATCCTGCCCGAGAAGGCTTCTCGCGAGGTGCAGCTGACATTGCATCCGCTCGAGGACGGCAGCGGTTCGACATTCAAGGTGCACAGCCGCCCGTACGGTGAACGCGGCGCCGAATGGTCGTTGAACGCCGAAGGCAGTGTCGTCACCGGCCTCGACGACACAGCCGACGAGCCGGTGTCCGACCAGACCGATCCCGTCGACGCGGCCATCGAGCGACTGGACCGGATGCGTCCACAGGAGTTGTTCGAGACGTTCGCCGACCTGGAGCTGGCGTGGGGGCCGACCTGGTCCGGTTCCCTCAAGTCGCTGTGGCTCGGCGAAGGTGAGGCGATCGGCGACATCGTCGTCGGCGAAGAACTCGCCGAACAGCTCGGAAGCGAGCCGATGCACCCGGTGCTGATGGACCTGTGCACCGGCGTTGCCTTCCCAGCGTTCCCTGCACTTCTCGCGGCCGAACAGGGTGTGAGCGACCTGTTCCTGCCGTTGCGGTACGGGCAGGTGACGCTGCGCGAGAAGATGCCGCGCAGGTTCTACTGCCGCGCGAGGTGGCACGAAACAGGACTCGACAGCGAGACCCAGGTCTTCGATCTCGACTTCCTCGATCGGGACGGCCGCCAGCTAGGTGGAATCCGCGAGTTCACGGTCAAACGCGCGCCCCGCGAGGCGTTGTTGCGCGGGCTCGGCGGCGACGCCACTCGATTGCTGTACACCCTTGGCTGGCACGAGGTTCCGCCGCCACCGTCCGAAGACGGTGCCGAAAAAGTGGACGGCACCTGGCTGATCGCCGGATTCGACGAACTGGCCGCCAAGGTGCCTGGCTGCATCCCGTTCGATCGGGCTGGCGATCCGGAGAACTTGGGACAGCTGTTGACCCACGCTCATGAGCGTGGTCTGCCGTTCTCAGGCGTCGTCTGGCGTGCTACCGGCCGGAGCCAGGAGAACTCGAGCACGGCGGAGTCGAGCGCCGAAGTCGCCGAACGGATCGAAACCGAGCTCGCCAACCTGCTCAGCGCCGTGCACACCGTGCAGGGCGGCTCACAAAGTGGCGGAGTGAAACTGCCTGGCGGACTGTGGATCGTCACCGAACGGGCCGTGGCATGCGAATCCGGCGAGCCGGTCGACCCGGTGCAAGCGGCCCTCTGGGGATTCGGGCGCACGGCGATCAACGAGGAACCGGCGTTGCGCCTCAAACTGGTCGATTCCGACGGATCACAGGAGGCCGTACACGCACTGGCGAATCTGATCGCCAACCCGGACCCATCCATTCAGGAGCCGGAACTCGCACTGCGGCAAGGAAAACTGCTTGCCTCACGGTTGTTGCCGTGGGCACGCAGTGGACATCTCACGGTGCCGCGCGGGGGCGATTACGTCCTGGCGCCCACCGAACGCGGCGCGATCGACAACCTACGGCTGACCGAAAAGGACGTGCCGCCGCCGGACGAGGGCTACGTGCAGGTTCGGGTGGAGGCCTCGGGCCTCAACTTCCGGGACGTGCTCAACGTGCTCGGCCTCTACCCTGGCGATCCAGGACCGATCGGCGGGGACTTCGCGGGCGTCGTCACGCAGTTGGGCGGCGACGTCACCGAACTCGAGGTGGGCCAACGCGTCTACGGCTTCATGCAGGGCGCGTTCTCCAGCCGGTTCAACGTGCCCGCCCAGCTGCTGGCACCGATTCCCGACGGGGTGAGCGCGGTCGATGCGGCCACGATCCCCGCGGCGGCGCTCACGGTGCGGCTCGCGTTCGACTGGGCCCAGCTGCAGCCCGGTGACCGCGTGCTCATCCACGCCGCCAGTGGTGGCGTCGGGCTGGCTGCGATCCAGATGGCGCAGCAGCAGGGCGCCGTCGTCTTCGCCACGGCCAGCACCTACAAACGCGCGACGCTGCGCAAGATGGGCGTCAAGTACGTCTACGATTCGCGCACAACGGATTTCGCCGACCAGATCCTCATCGACACCGACGGCTCGGGTGTGGACGTAGTACTCAACAGCCTGACCAGTGAGGGGTTTCTCGAAGCGACCGTGCGGGCCACTGCCCAGAACGGCCGCTTCATCGAGATCGCCAAGCGCGACATCTGGACGCCGGAGCAGATGGCGGAGGCCCGCCCCGACATCGCCTACGAGATCGTGGCGCTGGATACGGTGACCATTCAGGAGCCCGAACGCATTCGCCGGTTGCTGACCGAGGTGTCGGCGGGGTTGGCCAAGGGTGAATGGACGCCACTGCCCGCGGAGATCTACCCGCTGACCGAGGCGAGGGCCGCGTTCCGCCGCATGCAGCAGGCGCGGCACATCGGAAAGATCGTGGTGCAGATTCCGAATCCGCTGCAGCCCCGGGCGGATCGGAGCTATCTGATCACCGGCGGTCTCGGCGCGATCGGTCTGCACACGGCGTCGTATCTGGCCCAGCTCGGTGCCGGTGACATCGTGTTGACCAGCCGCCGCGCGCCCGATGCGGACGCGCAACGGTTGATCGAAGATCTCACCGACCGCTACAAGTGCCGCATCAACGTCTTCACTGCCGATGTCGGCGAGGAGTCCGAGGTCGAGAAGCTGCTGGAGCGCATTCGCGCCGAGTTGCCCCCGCTCGCCGGAGTGGTGCATCTGGCCGGCGTGCTCGACGATGCGTTGCTATCGCAGCAGGACCTGGAGCGCTTCCGGACGACGTTGGCGCCCAAGGCCTTCGGTGCCATTCACTTGGACAGGTTGACGAGGGACGACGAGCTGGACTTCTTCATCGTGTCCTCCTCGGTGTCCAGCTTGTTCGGTTCACCCGGTCAGTCCAACTACGCGACTGCCAACGCGTTGCTCGACGGCCTGGTCGCACAAAGAAGGTCCCAAGGCCTGCCCGCCACCGGGGTCAACTTCGGCCCATGGGCCCAGGGTGGGATGGCCTCTTCGGAGGCCGCGACCGCCAATATCAGTGCACAGGGCCTGATTCCGCTGGAACCCTCGGCCGCCCTGAGCGCACTGGCCGAGGTCGTCGCCAACGGAACCGGCCAGGCCACCGTTATCAAGGCCAACTGGCAGCGGGCCGCGAAGGTGCTTGGCAGTTCCCGGCCACCGATTCTCGACCTGGTGTTGCCGAGTGCTGCGGGGGAGGTGACCGGTGACAGTGAGCTGCTTCGGCAGCTGCAGGAGATACCGGTGCCGCAGCGCGCGGGCTTCGTGACCGAATTCCTTCAGCGCGAGGTGCAGAACTTCCTGCGGCTCGCCTCGCCGCCGGCCGCCACGAATCGGTTCCTGGACCTGGGTACCGATTCGCTGATGGCCATCGAACTTCGCAACCGGCTGCACAGTCAGTTCGGCGGCGCGTTCACGATCAACGCGACCGCGGTGTTCGACTATCCGACCATCGGAGGGCTCGCCGAGTATCTCGTCGGTCAGCTGCCCGACGCGGAATCGTCGCCGGAGGCGGAGGCGCAACCCGACGCCGACGCGGAATCGCCTGCGGAGGAGGCGGAGGTCTCCTAAGCCCAGCGGGTCGCTTCGACCGCAGCGGGCAGCGGGGTGTGAAGCGGCACGTCGAGACCGTCGTAGATACCGGGCTTCTGGGTTGCCAGCCATTCGATGGCGCCGAGAAGTCGGTTGGCGGCCGTCGTGTTGCCGCCGTCGGCCCTGGTTCCACCAGGAACATCGGCGCGGCTGACGATGGTCAACTGCGGGTCGCCGTCGACGATCACGCGATGGTCGCCCACACCCTCATCCGGCTGCGGCCAGTGCGGCGCACATGACGGGTCGATGCGGGTGACGTGCTCGATGACGATGCGCTGCTTGCCGCCCGACCACCCGATGACCTTGAGGAAGAACGCGCCCTGGGTGCCCTTCTCGAAGCGACCCATCGCATTGTCGACCGACTCCTCAAGGGGTAGCCGCTCGACCTCCTCGGTGATCTCGTCGATCTCGAGGCCGAGACCGCGGCCGATGAGGCGGACGTTGCCGCCCCACACCATGGTCGGGATCGAGGGCAGCAGCATCATCGGCACCTCGTCCATCGATCCTCCGAAACCACACGACACCCGGACCGCATAAGGCTGGTCGTAGGTCGAGTAGTCGAAGATCTCCTGGCACCTGATGGTGCGGATCCGCGTGCACAGGCCCGCGGCGGTCACGGCCAGCGCGTCGTTGCCCCAGCCCGGGTCGACCCCGCTGACCAGGAGCGTTGACCCGCCCTCCTCGGCCGCCGCGGTGAGTCGGTCGACCCACTCCTTTGGTGCGGATCGCGGGTCGTAGAGGGAGTAGAGCGACGGCGTGACGACGTGCGCGCCCGAGCGCAGGCACCTTTCGATGTCGTTCACCGCGTCGTCGGGACGGATGTCGCCCGAGGCCATGTAGGCCACGGCGTCACAGTCCGCGAGCGCCGCATCGACGTCCGTCGTCGCGATCACGCCGGTGTCTTCGGCGAGGTTGGTGAACGTTGCCGCATCGCGGCCGGCCTTCTCCTGCGAGGAGGTGATGACGCCCGCCAGTCGCAACCCGGGGAAGCCGACCGCGGACCGGATCGCCGTCGACCCCATGTTGCCCGTCCCCCATACCACCACGCGCCTCATTCGCCCCACCCTAGCGGGCGTGCTGAAGCATCTAGTGGCGGACATCACATGGAGGCGAAAGCCCAGCTCACGGGTTATGAGCGACGGTATGGACCAGCCCGATCAACCGTCGGGTTGGTTAGCCAGCAGTAATTTGCTCGACACTGCTTTGCGATCAAGTTACCAGCCGGTATAGTTGGTGGGAGTTACTGGTGGGTAACTTAGCCCAAGTACCCAACCGCAGACGGCATTCTCATCGAGGAGGAAACGTGAGCCACTACAAGAGCAACGTCCGTGACCAGGTATTCAACCTGTTCGAGGTGTTCGGCGTAGACAAGGTTCTCGGCGAAGGCGCCTACGGCGATCTGGACGTGGACACGGCGCGCGAAATGCTCGCCGAGATCACCCGACTGGCCGAGGGCCCGATCGCCGATTCGTTCGCCGAGGGTGACCGCAACCCGCCGGTGTTCGATCCCGAGACGCACGCCATCACGCTGCCCGAGTCCTTCAAGAAGTCCGTCCGCACCATCACCGACGGCGGCTGGGACAAGATCGGCCTCGACGAGGAGCTCGGCGGCATGCCGATGCCGCGTGCGCTGCAGTGGGCGCTGATGGAGCACGTGCTCGGCGCCAACCCCGCCGTGTACATGTACTCGATGGGCGCGGGCTTCGCGAACATCTTCTACAACCAGGCCACCGAAGAGCAGAAGAAGTGGGCCGTGCTCGCGTCCGAGCGCGGTTGGACCTCCACCATGGTGCTCACCGAGCCCGACGCCGGATCCGACGTCGGCGCAGGCCGCACCAAGGCCGTCAAGCAGGAGGACGGCTCCTGGCACATCGACGGCGTCAAGCGCTTCATCACCTCCGGTGACGCCGATGACCTCGGCGAGAACATCCTGCACCTAGTGCTGGCCCGCCCCGAGGGCGCAGGACCGGGCACCAAGGGTCTGTCGCTGTTCTTCGTACCGAAGTTCCTCTTTGACTTCGAGACCGGCGAGCCCGGCGAGCGCAACGGCGTCTTCGTCACCAACGTCGAGCACAAGATGGGTCTCAAGGTCTCCGCGACCTGCGAGCTGTCCCTCGGCCAGCACGGCGTGCCCGCCAAGGGCTGGCTGGTCGGCGAGGTGCACAACGGCATCGCGCAGATGTTCGAGGTCATCGAGGGCGCCCGGATGATGGTGGGCACCAAGGCCATTGCCACGCTGTCGACCGGTTACCTCAACGCGCTCGAGTACGCCAAGTCCCGCATCCAGGGTGCCGACCTGACCCAGATGACGGACAAGACCGCGCCCCGTGTGAGCATCACGCACCACCCGGACGTCCGTCGCAGCCTGATGACCCAGAAGGCCTACGCCGAGGGCCTGCGCGCGCTGTACCTCTACACCGCGACGTTCCAGGACGCCGCCGTGGCCAAGACCGTGCACGACGTGGATGCCGAGCTGGCGACCAAGGTCAACGACCTGCTGCTGCCGATCGTCAAGGGTGTCGGCTCCGAGCAGGCGTACGCCAAGCTCACCGAGAGCCTGCAGACCTTCGGTGGTTCCGGCTTCCTGCAGGACTACCCGATCGAGCAGTACATCCGCGACGCCAAGATCGACTCGCTCTACGAGGGCACCACGGCCATCCAGGCGCAGGACTTCTTCTTCCGCAAGATCGTCCGCGACAAGGGTGTGGCGCTGGGCTACGTCGCAAACGAGATCGAGCAGTTCGTCAAGAACGAGGCGGGCAACGGCCGGTTGAAGGCCGAGCGCGCGCTGCTGGCGACCGCGCTGGCTGACGTACAGGGCATGGCCGCCACGCTGACCGGCTACCTGATGTCGGCGCAGGAGGACTCCAAGAACATCTACAAGGTGGGCCTTGGTTCCGTGCGCTTCCTCATGAGCGTCGGCGATCTGGTGCTCGGCTGGCTCCTGCTCAAGCAGTCCGCCGTCGCCATCGCGGCACTCGATGCCGGAGCCGGGCTGCCGGCGACATCCAGCCAGGGCGCCACCGATGCCGACAAGTCGTTCTACGAGGGCAAGATCGCCGTGGCGTCGTTCTTCGCGAAGAGCTTCCTGCCGCTGCTGACCAGCACGCGTCTGGTGCTCGACAACATCGACAACGACGTGATGGAGCTCGACGAGGCCTCGTTCTAGAACCTCTCGCATCGAGTGGCCAGTTGTCGCACGTGAAT
>NZ_JBOGDD010001219.1:0-3809 GCF_050701675.1 Mycobacterium sp.
CCAGATCCCCGGTGTCCACCAGCACCAGCCGCGACCGCCGTACGGCGACGAACTCGTCGGTCGCCTGCACCAGTTGACCGCCAGGCGCGGACACGGCCGCGGCGTAGTGACCAGCTGAGAACTCCCCTGGTGAGCGGACGTCCAGCAGATAGGTGGTCGACGTTTCGTCGTCGAGGTGTCCCTGTGCCTCAGCCGACGTCAGAAGCTCGGCGCCGGCGTCGCTCAACGTGCGCGTCGCCCAGGCCAGCACGTCCGGTGCCACGTCGACCGGTGCCGGTGCCTGCGGGCCGGGACCGAAGTCGAGCGGCTGTCCCGCCCACTGCCATGCCGGTGTGCCGTTGTGCAGGGAGAACACCGGGTTGGCGATCCCGGTATTGATCAGCGACTGGGCGCCGACGATGCCACGGGTGCGCCCCTGGCAGTTGACGACCACCTTCGTCGTCGGGTCGTCGATCACCTGCTGCGCCCGGTAGGTCACCTCCGCTCCGCCGCCGGTGTCGTAGCCGCCGGGGATGTGGTGGTGCGCGTACTCGGCAGGGGTGCGAGTGTCGAGGATGACGACCTTCTCGCCGGCGGCCTGCCAGGCCGCGACGGTCGCGCTCTCGACGGTGGGGGTGGAGTAGGTCTCCTCGATCCACTCCCCCAACGTCTTGCTGCGGACGTTGGTCCCGGTGTAAACGCGGCCACCGGCGCTCTTCCAACCGTCCACGCCGTTGTCGAGAACGGTGACGTCGCGGTACCCGAGTTGCTCGAGCAGCAGCGCCCCTCGTTCGTCGACCTCGGGGCTACCCGCCAGCACGATCGGGGTGGTCTCGTGCGGCACCAGGTCCGAGATGTGCTGTTCGACATCGTGATACGACAATCCCGCGCCGACCACGATGTGCCCGGCCGCTCGCTCGACCGGTGTGCGCAGGTCGAGTACCGCGAACTGGCGGTCGGTCGCGCGCAGGGCGTCGAGCAGGTCGGCGCCGTTGATTCGTTGAACCATGGGTTTTCCTCGCAATTTCGGGTGAATGGGCGAAATGGTCTACGGCCCGACCGGCGGCGTGCCCTTCAGCTGCACGCGATAGGCCACGCGCTCGACGCCGTACTCGAGGTCTTCCACGCGGCGGTGCCAGATGGCCCGGTTGTCCCACAGCGCCACGTCACCGGCCTGCCAGCGTCGGCGGACGGTGAACTCGGGCTGGCCACCCTGCTCGAACAGCAGGCGCAGCAGGTTGTCGCTCTCGACGTGGCCGAGTCCGACGATGCGGCGGGTGAACTGCGGGTTGACGAACAGTCCCTTGCGCCCGTTGAGCGGGTTCACTGCCACCACCGGGTGCTCGATCGGCCTGCGCCCGTTGACTTCCTCGCCTTCCCAGCGCCCGGCCTCACCGTTGGCGGCCTCGTACGAGATGCCCGCTCCGCCGTCGTGGATCGCCGTCAACGGGTCGATGAGGGTACGAATCGGTTCGCTGAGCGCGTCGTAGGCGGCCTGTACGGACGTGAACAGGGTGTCGCCGCCCACGTCGGGCACCGTGGCGATCTGGAACAGCGCGGCCTGCGGCGGATTCTGCTGAAAGGTGATGTCGACGTGCCAGGTCTCCCGGCCGCTGGTGGCCCGGTGCTGGGCGTGCGCCCTGGCATTCGACAACTCCACCACCTCGGGGTGACCATCGACGCTTGGCAGCACGGCGCTGGGTTGCGTGAGTTCACCGAATTGTGCTGCTGCCCTGGCCAACTGGCCCGGATCGAGACTCTGGCCTGGGAAGAAGAGCACGTGCCGCTCGGCGAATGCGGCGGCGAGCGCGCCCCGGGTGTCCTCGTCGAGTGGTACGGCCAGGTCGACCCCGGTCACCTCCGACCCGATGTGCGTGGTGAGCGGCTCGATCCGGATGTCGGCGCCCAGACGCGTCGTCAGCGAGGTCGCAGTTGTCATGTCGCTCCTAGTTGGTCTTGATGGCCTTGGTGACGTCCGCGGAGTACCTGTCGTCGTAGAGCTGGGCGACATCGGTGTGCCTGCGAAGGAAACCGACGCCCGTGAGCGTGTCGGCGAACTGCTGCTGCTCGGTGATGATGGCCGGTGTCACGGGTACGACGTCGTAGACGTACTGAACCCGCTGCTTGGCCTGCTCCTCGGTGAACTTGTTGGCCTTGACGTACACCGGAACCAATTCGGACTGATGCGTCTTCGACCATTCGAAGAACCGTGCGAGCCGCACCGTGAAGTCGGCGATCAGCGGCCCCTTGACCGAGTCGGCGATGACCTGCGGGGAGGAGGCCAGCACCGAGTAACCGTTGAAGCCGACGTCCTGGCCGGTCCACAGCACCTTCGCCCCGGCGGAAAGCGCTGTCAGCGCGGTGTAGCCGCCACCGGACCAGACGTCGATGTCACCGGAGATGACGGCCTGAATCCCGGTGGCGTCGTCGATCTTCACCGGCTGGATGTCGGCTTCGGTGAGGCCGGCCTTCTTCAGCGAGTAGATGAACATGGCGTTGTTGTTCGACCCGGGGATGTAGCCCCACTTCTTGCCGCGCAGATCGGCAGCCGAGGTGATGTTGGCCTTCGGCGAGACGATCGTGACGGCGTTGGAGTGGTTGACCGGGTCGGCGTCGGCGCCCAGCAGGATGTTCTTCAGCGGTACCGTGGCCGCCGTCCACTCCGGCGTCGCATTCGCGGCCAGCACCAGTGACGTCGCGTTGCCGAGGTTGATCACCGCGTCGGTCTGCTTGGACACCACCGAGTTCGCCGTGTCGGCGCCGCTGCCGAACGTTGCCCAGGTGATGTTGTAGGGCGCGTCCTTCAGGACACCCGACGTTTCGAGCGCCGGTTGCCAGAACGGGCCGTTCTGGCCGATCGTCAACGTCGGCTTGCTGGGATCGGCCTTGGGCCCTTGCGACGAACTTCCGCAGGCGGCGACGGTGCCCAGCGTCAGGACGGATGCCGTCACGATGACGGCGGCGGTGCGGAGCCGCCGCCACATGTGTTCGTGTTTCATGGTTTTGGCGCTTCCGGATCGGTCGGTGGTCGTTGGTGCACACCGAGGGTGGTCAACAGGGAGGTGCGGAGTTGGGAGAAGCGCGCGTGCCCGCGGTCACGCGGGCGCGGCAGGCCGACGTTCTCGTCGAAGCCGATCTGCCCGTCGACCAGCACCACCACCCGGTCGGCGATGGCGATCGCCTCGTCGACGTCGTGAGTGACCAGCAGGACGGCGGGCCGGTGGCGCTCCCACAGCGCGATGACGAGGTCGTGCATCTTGAGCCGGGTCAGTGCGTCCAGTGCCGCGAAGGGTTCGTCGAGCAGCAGCAGATCGGGGTCGCGCACCAGGGCGCGGGCCAGAGCCGTCCGCTGAGCCTCTCCGCCGGACAGCGTGTGGGGCCAGGCATTGGCACGTTCGCTCAGCCCAACCTCTTCGAGCGCACGCAATGCCACGCTGCGCGCGGCCTTTCCGAACCGGCGGTCCACGACGACGTTGCGCCACACGTTCAGCGAGGACACCAGGCGGGGCTCCTGAAACACCACCGAGCGCGACGTGGGCACCACGACCGTGCCCGCGGTCATCCTGTCCAGGTCGGCGAGGACGCGTAGCAGTGTCGTCTTGCCCGTGCCCGACGCTCCCAACAGAGCGACGAACTCCCCGGGGCGGATCGAGAGGTCGATACCGTCCAGGACGGTGCGCGCGCCGAAGTTCTTGGTGGCGTTGGCAACTTCCACGGCAGGCGGCGCCGTCACTTCGCCACCTTGGGTCGCCATGGCACCAGAAGTCGCTCGAGGAAGCGCATCACCGCGTCGATGGTCAGCCCGAGAGCGGCGAAGATGAGAACTCCGG
>NZ_JBOGDD010001220.1:0-3790 GCF_050701675.1 Mycobacterium sp.
GTTCCTGTCGGCCGAGTTGGTCTCGGGTCTGACGGGGCGCCCCAGCCTGCACCCCGACGGTGGCATATTCATGCCGCTGTCCTTCCACCTCGGCTATCACGGTCTGCCAATCCCTGGTGTGCTGCCCGGTTTCGGTCATGTCGGTCTCGGCGGCTCTCTCGGGTGGGCCGATCCGGCCACTGGCCTGGCCTTCGGCTTCGTCCACAACCGCCTGCTCACCCCGTTCGTCGTGAGCGATCAGGCCGGATTCGTGGCCACCGCTGCGTTGATCCGCAGGGGAGTGGCTTCGGCGCGTCGCAACGGTTTCACCGCCGTGACCGAATTCGGTGCACCCTTCTCGGACCTGTCCGCAGCGGTCTGACACCGCGCAGGCGTCGGGTTCGGGCCATCGGCCGCCCGTAGGGAATTTCGGTTCGGATCTCGATTCCTGACGGACAACAATTGTTGTCCTTTCCAGATTTACCGTGCTCCAACCGATTTCGGGACGAGATGAGCCCAGCGGCGCGAACGGCGCGAACGGTGGCCGGCGCCGACCGCAGTCGTTGCCAGTTCCCGGGCGGGTGACTTCTTCGTTATCGCCACCACGATTGCCAGTTATCCTCCTGGCGGCCCGAGGGAGAGCGGGACGGGTGGTTGCCGGCGACGGGACTGCCGCAGACCCGCACCGCCATGACGCCTGGGGACGGGCCTACTTCCTGCATGAATGGTTCGATAACGCTACGAGTTGCCAATCAGTGCCAGTTGTGTAATGACGCTCGCGACGATTCTGAACTTCAGAATGTGAATTGTACTATTTGAATGTTTGCTGGAATGTGCACGGGCGAAAGGTTAGCCGACCATGGTTATCGTCGCCACCGATTATTACAGAGATTGCTAGTCGGCATCTGCCCAGGTAGATGCCACAATTTGCGACGACAAGACGGCAGGGCGGCGTCCGGTGTAATGTCCCCGCCGAGGAACGTTGACTACGAGAGTCCGGTTAGGGATTTGCCCGCTCTTTCGTACGAAAGGTCCGCTTTTGTTGCTGGGAA
The DNA here is from genome assembly GCF_050701675.1 of Mycobacterium sp. Classification (GTDB taxonomy): domain Bacteria; phylum Actinomycetota; class Actinomycetes; order Mycobacteriales; family Mycobacteriaceae; genus Mycobacterium. The sequence goes on from NZ_JBOGDD010001220.1 coordinate 1,032, forward strand.
CCGTATGTCAAAGGCGATATCGACGGGACTGAGAAGTGGACCTCCAGCACGTCCAGTACGTCGCAGTTTGACGATTTCTCGCATCACTACCGGGTCGGAATCCGGGTGCGTCAGAAGAGGGTGGAAGTAAGTGGCACAGACAACGGGCTGCCCCGTCGCCGTGATCGGCATGGGGTGCCGACTGCCCGGGGGTATCGACTCTCCGGCCGGCCTGTGGGAAGCGTTGTTGCGTGGTGATGACACCATCACGACGGTCCCGTTGGATCGATGGGACGCCGAGGAGTACTTCGATCCCGAACCGGGCGTGCCGGGGCGATCCGTCTCCAAGTGGGGTGCCTTCCTCGACGACATTGCCGGCTTCGACGCCGAGTTCTTCGGGATCAGCGAGCGGGAGGCGGCGGTCATCGACCCGCAGCACCGGCTGCTTCTCGAGACCGCCTGGGAAGCCGTTGAACACGCGGGCATGGACCCGGCGACCATGGCCAAGTCCCTCACCGGCGTCTTCATGGGACTGACCGGCTGCGACTACGAGTTGCTGGCCGCGGACGCGGGAGTGATCGACGGCCCATACGGCTACACCGGCAATAACTTCAGCATGGCATCGGGCCGCATCTCCTACGCCCTCGGCGTGCACGGCCCGTCCTATACGGTCGACTCGGCGTGCTCGTCGAGCCTTCTCGCGACGCACATGGCGTGTGGCAGCCTGCGCTCGGGCGAAAGCGACCTCGCGCTCGCGGGCGGCGTCTCGATCATGCTCGAACCGCGCAAGATGTCCTCGGGATCGGCACAGGGCATGCTGTCGCCGACCGGTCGATGCCACGCCTTCGACGTGAACGCCGATGGTTTCGTGTCAGGTGAGGCATCCGTCGTCCTGCTGCTCAAGCGGCTGTCGGACGCGCAGGCCGACGGCGACAGGATCCTGGCCGTGGTGCGCGGTACTGCCGCCAACCAGGACGGCCACACCGTCAACATCGCAACGCCGTCACGTGATGCACAGGTCAAGGTGTACGAAGCGGCTCTCGCGGCCGGCGACGTCGACCCCGCCACGATCGGCATGATCGAGGCCCACGGCACTGGCACGCCCGTCGGTGACCCCATCGAGTTCGCCAGCCTCGCGACCGTTTACGGCACGGATGGGCCGTGTGCGCTCGGCTCTGCGAAGACCAACTTCGGGCACGGCCAGTCCGCGTCGGGCGCGCTCGGGTTGATGAAGGCGATCCTTTCGCTGCAGCACGCAACGGTGCCCAAGAGCCTGCACTTCACCGGATTTCCGGAAGAGATCGCCAGCATCGAGACGAATCTCTTCGTGCCGGAAGAGGCCACGCCATGGCCGACCAACGGTCACCACCCGCGGCGTGCCGCAGTGTCCTCATACGGCTTGTCCGGCACCAACGTGCATGCCGTGCTTGAGCAGGCACCCGTCGATCACGTGGTGCGAGCCGATGCCGACACCAGCTCCGAACCGACCGGAGTGCGGTTGTTTCCGCTGTCCGCGACTTCGGTCGAGGAGTTGCGCCGTACGGCGGGCCGACTCGCCGACTGGCTGCAGGGTCGCGCCGACGACGAACGGCTTTCGACCGAGCTGGCCGATCTGGCCTACACGCTGGCGCGTCGGCGTGCGCACCGGAGCGTACGGACCGTCGTGCTCGCGAACGACCGCGACGAACTGCTCGCCGCTCTTCGCGAACTGGCCGACGGCGAGGTGCCCCACGAGCCCGCGGTCGCCAAGGGTGAACGCGGCCCCGTCTGGGTCTTCTCCGGTCAGGGATCCCAGTGGGCCGCGATGGGCGCGGGCCTGCTGGCCGCCGAACCGGTCTTCGCCGCGACGATCGCGGAACTCGAGCCGCTGATCGCAGGCGAATCCGGATTCTCGGTCACCGAAGCGTTGACCGCACCGGAGAAGGTGACCGGCATCGACCGGGTGCAGCCCACCATCTTCGCCGTCCAGGTGGCGCTGGCCGCCACGATGAAGTCCCACGGCGTCGTGCCGGGCGCCGTCATCGGCCATTCCATGGGTGAGGTGGCGGCCGCCGTGGTCGCCGAGGCGCTTTCGCTCACCGACGCGGTGAAGGTCATCTGCCGTCGGTCGCGGCTGATGGCGGGCATCGCAGGATCCGGAGCCATGGCATCCGTGGAGATGCCTGCGCAGCAAGTGCTTTCGGAGCTCGCCGCCCGCGGCGTCACCGACGTCGTGCTTTCGGTGGTCGCCTCACCGCAATCTGCGGTCGTCGGCGGAGCCAAGGATTCGGTCCGCGCCCTCGCCGAGGAGTGGGAGGCCCGCGGCGTGATGGCGCGCGAAGTGGCGGTCGACGTCGCATCGCACTCACCGCAGGTCGATCCGATCCTCGACGAGCTGGCCGAGGTCCTCGACGACATCGAACCGATGGAACCGGCCATCCCGTACTACTCGTCGACACTCTACGACCCGCGAGATCCCGCCGAGTTCGACGCGTACTACTGGGTGGACAACCTTCGGCACGCGGTGAGGTTCGCCGCGGCGGTGCAAGCCGCACTAGAAGACGGTTTCCGCGTGTTCGGCGAGCTCTCACCGCACCCACTACTGACCCATGCCGTCACACAGAACGCAAGCAGCCTCGACATCCGGCTGGCCGCGTTGGCGAGCATGCGCCGTGAACAGGAGCTGCCGAACGGGCTTCGCGGATTCGTAGCGGATCTGCACAGCGCCGGTGCCGCAATCGATTTCGACGTGCTGTGGCCGGACGGCGCCCTCGTCGACGCGCCGCTGCCGACGTGGACCC
>NZ_JBOGDD010001221.1:0-4909 GCF_050701675.1 Mycobacterium sp.
GGCCAACACCGGGCTGCAAGCGATACCGCACGACAACCTCAAGACCGTCATCGACGAGTCCTACACCGCCGTCGGCGGCCTGGGGCCGCAGCTGTCCCAGATCGTCCGGGGCTCGACGGACCTGTCCATAGCCGCGCACGACAACCTCGATCCGCTACTCAAGCTCATCGATCAGGCGCAACCGGTGCTGGACTCCCAGTCCAATACCTCCGCGGAGATCCAGTCGTGGGCCGCGCACATCGCCACCGTCACCGGATCACTGCAAACCCACGACCGCGCCGTCGCCGGGTTCATCGACGGCGGTGGACCCGCGGCCGCCGCGGCACGTCAACTGGTCGACCGGCTACAGCCCACTCTGCCGGTCCTGCTCGCCAACCTCGTCAGCGTCGGCCAGGTCGCGTTGACCTACCAGCCCGACATCGAACAGCTGCTGGTCCTGTTCCCGCAGGTGATCTCCGCGACGCAGGCCGGGCTGGTGGCGAACATGAATACCAAGCAGGCCTACCACGGGCAATACCTGAGCTTCAATCTCAACCTGAACCTGCCGCCACCCTGCACCACCGGGTTCCTCCCGGCCCAGCAGCGGCGGGTGCCCAACCTCGTCGACTACCCCAACCGCCCGGCGGGGGATCTGTACTGCCGGGTGCCGCAGGACTCGCAGTACAACGTCCGCGCCGTGCGCAACACGCCGTGCGAAACGGTGCCCGGCAAGCGCGCGCCGAGCGTCGCGCTGTGTGAGAGCAACGAGCAGTTCGTGCCCCTCAACGACGGCAACAACTGGAAGGGAGACCCCAACGCCACCCTGTCCGGTCAGGGGATCCCACAACTGCCGCCTGGCGCCGCGCCGCCACCGGGACCACCCGATACGCCCCCACCGCCGCAGGGTCCGCCGGCACCGGCACCAGCCGTGGCGACCGCCAACTACGACCCGGCAACCGGCACCTACGTCGGACCCGATGGGCAGCAGTACACCCAGTCCGACCTGGCCCACTCGGCATCCAAGGACAAGAGCTTGCAGTCGATGCTGCTCCCCCCGGGGTCATGAGCGTCCACGGCGTGTACCCGGTAGCGGTGCACCGCGACGGCGATCACCCCTACTGGGGATCGACCTCCCGCCGCGGGAGGGCGATAGCGCGCCTACGGCCCGGGATCGTTGCTCTTACGACGGCGTGCACCAGCCGAATTCACAGAAAGGTGACCGATGCCGATCCCGCCCCATGAGCATCCGCTGATCCTGACCGGGCGAGACCCCCAGAGGAGAAGGCGACATGGCAGCCAGTACTAGTACCACGGCAACACCACTCGTCGAGCAGGTCGACGCCGACCTGCCTGACGACGAGCATCGACGCGGGCCGTCCACCGACGACGCGCCACCCGCCGACTCCGCGGGCGACGACCAGGTCACGGCGGCAACGGAATCCGGCCCCACGGCCCAGCGGCGGCGCCGGTGGCGGCCCTCCACCCTCACCGCCGGAGCCATCGCCGTAGCGGTGGCCATCGTCGCCGTGGCTGCCCTGGCGGGTTGGCTGGGCTGGCAAACCGTGCAAGCGCACGACAAGCAGCAGCAACGCGATGTCGTTCTGCAGGTCGGCCGGCAAGCGGCGATCAACCTGACCAGCATCGACTACGCCACCGTCGACGCCGACATCCAACGCGTCCTCGACGGATCAGTCGGCACGTTCCACGACGAATTCCAAACCAACGCCGCGTCATTCGCCAATGTGGTGCGCCAAGCTCAAACCAAGACCCAAGGCTCGGTCACCGAGGCCGGTGTGGAGTCCATTGACGGCGACACCACACAGCTTCTGGTCACGGCATCGGTGAAGACCAGCTCCGCGGGAGCCCCCGAACAGAATCCCCGGATATGGCGCATGCGGATCACCGTGACGCAGACCCCCGGCGGCGCCAAGGTATCCAACGTGGGATTCGTGCCATGATCACACCGTTCACACGACGCTCCCGATCACGCCATCGCGCTGATCCGGTGGAACCGACGCCCGACCCCACGCCAGAGGCCGCACCAGGCGACGACCACGCCCCCGACCCGCCGCCGACGACGGTGGAGGACATTCAGGCCGAAACCACCACCGGTGACCGGCATCTGACCGACGAGCCCGTCGTCGATGGCGAGCCGCCAGCGGCTCCGGTTCACCGGCCGCGACGGTATCTGCGTGCCCTGGTGTTCGTCGTGTTGCCGTTCGTGGCACTGGCGATCACCGCGGGCGCCGGTTACCTGAAGTATCAAGCGACGACCATGCGCCTTTCCCAGGCGGCCGCTGCGGACACCATCCACGCCGCCTCCGACACCACCGTCAAGATGCTGTCCTACCGCCCCGACACCGTCGAACGGGACCTGGGCGCTGCGCGTGACCTGCTGACCGGCAACCTGCGCAACGACTACACCTCGCTGACCCACGACGTCGTCATCCCCGGCGCCAAACAAAAACAGATCTCGGCGGTGGCCACCGTGCCCGCGGCCGCGTCGGTGAGCACCACGGCCGACCACGCCGTCGTGCTCGTCTTCGTCAACCAGACGGTGATCATCGGCTCGGATCCTCCCGCCAACTCCACCTCCAGCGTCCGGGTGACGCTGCAGAAGGAGGACAACCGTTGGCTCGTCTCGTCTTTCGACCCCATCTGATGGAGGTGACTTGATGCGAACACGCTTCACCGTCGCGACACTGGGGCTGCTCGCCACGTTCTGCACGGCAGGTGCGCTCATCGACGCCCCCCACGCGCACGCCGACAACAAACGGCTCAACAACAGCGTGGTCGCCAATGTCTACACCATCCAGCATCAGCACGGGTGCACCAACAACGTCGTGGTGAACCCCCAACTACAACTCGCCGCCCAATGGCACACCGACGACGTCCTCAACAACCGCGATCTCGACGGCGACGTCGGCTCCGACGGCTCCAGCACTCAGGACCGCGCCAACGCCGCGGGATACCACGGCACCGCCACCGAAACGGTCGCCATCAACCCCGCGCTGGCCATCAGCGGTATAGAGATCTTGAACCAGTGGTACTCCCGGCCCGATTACATGGCCATCATGTCGGACTGCACGAACACCCAGATGGGGGTGTGGTCTGAGAACAGCCTGGATCGCACCGTCGTCGTCGCGGTATACGGACGACCAACGTGACGTCCACCCATCACCCGTCACCGACACCGGCGGCCAGCAAAAGGAGCGAAGCCCGATGGATCCGAGTCCCGATTATGACGCCAGCGACGAGATCGAATACTTCTTCAACTGGCTTCCATGGGCGCTACGCGGGGTTTACCCACCCCCGGCCTACCCGCCCGTATAGACCTCGGCGCCACCATCGCGAAGCGGATCGGGCCAGTCGGATGAGGTCACTCAAATCCGCACCCATACAGCATGATTCCGCTGCCGCCAACTATTTGACGCCGACCAAGGTTCACATGCCATGAGATTCACGATCGTTCTCTTGCGCGCAGGGCTGACCGCCCTGCTATTCGTGTGCCTGTGGAATGCAGCCACGGCGCGGGCGGCCTCAGTGGAGTACCTGATGGTTCCCTCCGCGGCGATGGGCCGCGACATTCCCGTCGCCTTCCAGGCCGGCGGTCCGCACGCGGTGGTCGTCCTCGACGCCTTCGACGCCGCCCCCGACGTCAGCAACTGGGTGACTGCAGGCAACGCAATGAACACCCTTGCCGGCAAGGGCATCTCGGTTGTTGCCCCCGCCGGTGGCGCATGGAGTCTATACACCGATTGGGAGCAGGACGGCAGCCGCCAATGGGAGACCTTCCTTTCCCGCGAGCTGCCCGACTGGCTGGCCGCCAACAAGGGTCTCGCACCCGGTGGGCACGGCATCGTCGGAGCCGCCCAGGGCGGTACCGGTGCCCTGATGATGGCCGAGTTCCACCCCGACCGTTATCGATTCGCGGGCTCGCTGTCGGGGTTCCTCACCCCGTCGGCCACCACGTTCAACGGCGCCATCACCGCCGGCCTGGCGCAGTACGGCGGCGTGGACACCCGTAACATGTGGGGACTGCCGCAGCTGGGCCGCTGGAAGTGGCGCGACCCCGACGCGCACATCCAGTTGCTGGTCGACAACGGCACCCGGCTGTGGGTCTTCAGTCCAGCCACCGTGACGTGCAGTGACCCCGCCGCCATGATCGGGTATTGCGATCAGGCCCAAGGCAGCAACCGCAGCTTCTACAACCACTACGCCGCCGCCGGTGGCCACAACGGTCACTTCGACATTCCGGTGAGCGGTCAGCACGACTGGTCGAGTTGGGGCCCGCAGTTGGCCGCGATGTCGAATGATCTGAGCACCACCATCAAGTAACCGCCGAACAAGGGAGAATCGACGTGCCGATCGGGGTTGACGATGGAAGACGTGCTGGCCGGGTCGGGTGGAAGAGGCTGACCGCTGCAGCAGTGATTGCCTGGATTGGTTTCGCGTCAACGGGTTTGACGCTACCCGGTCGGGCCGCGGCCGATCCAGGCGACGATCCCTGCACCCTGGCGGTCTCGTTTCTCTGCCGCTTCGTGCCGATGGCGCCCAGTCTGGACGGTGACGTCGATCTGACCAAACAGCAACCACCGGCCGATCCCGCGGATCCACGAACGGCCGCGCCACCGCTGACGGATATCTGCACCAGCGGCTGCATCTAGCAGCACCAACGACACCACAACGGCTCGAGAGGATTACGCGTGGGCATCGGTATTCAGGTTGAGGGATTGACGAAGTCCTTCGGGCCCCAGCGAATTTGGGAGGACGTGACGTTCGACCTGCCTCCTGGTGAGGTGAGCGTGCTGTTGGGGCCGTCCGGTACCGGTAAGTCGGTGTTCTTGAAGTCGTTGATCGGGTTGCTGCGTCCGGAGCGCGGCAAGATCATCGTCGATGGCACCAACATCATCGAGTGCTCGGCCAAGGA
>NZ_JBOGDD010001222.1:0-3242 GCF_050701675.1 Mycobacterium sp.
CGTCAAAGGGACAGTGAAGGACCCTCGCCTGCGGGATGGGGTGACCGGCGCCGGCATAGACCGCACGGAATCCGGCGGTGCGGTCAACTGAAGTGCTTGAGTACGCCTCACCGGCGATGATGGCCACCTCGGTGTGGCCCTGCTCCAGGAGGTGCCTGGCGGCCAGGCCACCCCCGACGACGTCGTCGCACGTCACGCTCGGATAGTCCGCCGAGCGGCGGCTGACCAGCACGAAGGGCACCTCGCGGCGCTCCAACGAGGTCAGCAGGTCGTCATCGTCGACCACCGCGTCACCGATGATGACCCCGTCGACGCGGCGAGCCAGCAACATGTCCGCGGCCTCTTTGCGAAGCTCTGCCTCGTCGTAGCTATTGGTGACGAACGTCTGATACCCGAGCTTGCGTGCCGAGTCACTGATTCCCTCATAGATGGTGGCCAGCACCATGTCGGTCAATCGGGGAACTAGCACACCAACCAAGTTGCTGCGGCTGGTACGCAAACCGGCAGCATGCGGATTCTTCGAGAAGCCCACCTCGAGGGCGATCCGTTTGATCCGCTCAACCGTCTGGACCGAGGCCCACCGGGCGGGGTCGCCACCGGTGGTCGACAAGACACGCGACACGGTCGAGACGCTGACCCCGGCGAGTTCCCCAATGGTGCGCAGCGTCGGCCGGCCGGAGTCGTCCAGGTGCGGCACTACTGGTGTCTCGGTCACCCGCTACCCCTTCTGGCCGACGGTCGCTTCTAGTGAAGCACTCCGCACCACATTCCACCCAAACGATTGCGGTGATCTCCACCATACTGCTAGCGTTCCCCCAATCGATTGACGCAAACGATTGGGTAGCGATGCGAACTGTGGTGGTCATCACGACCGGCGGAACGATCGCCAGCACCGCTGATAACGACGGGGTCAAAGTAGCCACCGTTCCGGGTGACGAATTGGTTACCAGTGCGATGACTCCGGACGGCGTCGCGGTGCGCGTAGTCGACGTCTCATCGCTCAACAGTTACGCGATGACATTCGACGACATGGATCGAGTTCACAGCGCCGTACGTGCAGCGTTGGACGACTCCTCCACCTGCGGAGTCGTGGTGTCTCACGGCACCGACACGCTGGAGGAGACGGCGATGCTGGTCGACCTGTTCCACCACGATCCGCGTCCGGTCGTGTTCACCGGCGCTCAGCGCAGCTGCGACGACGCCGAGGGCGACGGTCCGCGCAACCTGCGCGACGCGATCGCCGTCGCCGCCTCGTCCACGCCGCGCAATCTCGGAGTGCTGGTCTGTTTTGCCGGGGTCTTGCACGCTGCCCGCGGCACGCGGAAGGTGCACAACACCGCGTTGGAAGCCTTCTTCGACGTCGACAACGGGCCCATCGGCATCGTCGTCGATGGATGTGTGCGGGTGCATGGCAAGCTCGCACGAGCCGAAACCGGCTTGGTGTCGCCGGTGGCCATCGCAGGCATCCGGGTCGACACCGTCGCGCTATACCCCGGCGCCGACAGCGTCGCCATCGATGCGCTCGTCGCTGCCGGGTCACGCGGACTCGTACTCCAGGCCACCGGCTACGGCAACGCAAATCGCGACATCGCCGCAGCAGTAGGTACTCACACCGCCGGCGGCATTCCCATCGTGTTGTCCTCGCGAGTGTCGGCAGGCCCGATCCGCGCGGTCTACGGCGGTGGCGGTGGCGGTGTCGACCTCACCGCGGCCGGCGCCATACCGGCGGGGTTCCTGCGTCCTAGCCAGGCGCGAATTCTGCTCGCCGCCCAGCTCGCCGCCGGCGCCGACCGCACCCAGATCGTGCGCGCATTCCACGGACGCGCCGAGCGCTACACCGACCGCGCCGACGACCCATCAGCACGTCATTCGTCGACCACCAAACCACCAAGCGCTGACCAGCAGACACAGCCAAGCGTCGTCATCCCAACGATCAGGAAGTAGGACAGCTCATGAGGTCATCCACCAACCCGGCCGTCAACCAGATCAAGGTCGCCGCCGTGCAATTCGACATGCACGTCGGCGTCGAGAACAAGGACGCCAACCTCGCGGCGTCGATCCGCCACATCCACGACGCCGCCGCAAAGGGTGCACGGCTCATCGTGCTCCCGGAGCTGGCCAGCACCGGCTACTCCTTCGACACCAAGGAGGAGGCCTACGCGCACGCCGAGGAAGTCCCGACCGGGCCAACATGCCAGGCATGGATCGAGACGGCCCAAACCACCAATACCTACATCGTCGCCGGCGTGGCCGAGGTCGATGGCGTCCACCTCTATGACACCGCAGTACTCATCGGCCCCGAGGGTTACATCGGGCGCTACCGCAAGACCCACCTGTGGAACCGCGAGAAGCTCATCTTCACCACCGGCGACTCCTACCCAGTGTTCGACACCCGCATTGGGCGCATCGGCCTACTCATCTGTTGGGACATCTGGTTTCCCGAGGTCGCACGTATCCTCGCCGCGCAGGGAGCCGACGTCATCTGCTCGGTCAACAACTGGGTGTGGACCCCGCCACCGCTGTTCGACAAGGCCGGAAACTGCATGGCCTCCTACCTGACGATGGCCACCTCACACAGCAACAACATTCCCATCGTGGCCGCCGACCGCGTCGGTGAGGAGCGCGGCGGCAAATTCCTGGGCTGCTCACTGATTACCGGCACGAACGGCTGGCCGATCGGCGACATCGCCGACGCCGAGGAACCCACCACCCTCTACGCCGATCTCGACCTCGCAGCATCGCGATCGGCGCTGATCTGGAGCGACCTCAACGACCTGGCCCGCGACCGCAGAACCGACCTCTACGACCCGCTGCTCGGATACACCGGCGCCAGGCACCTGGCCCGATGAGCATGACGACGCCCACCAACGCGGAAGGCCACTCCGCATGAGCGCACCTGAACAACCCCCCACCGGACGAACCACGTCCCGCGCGGCGGCACCAATAGAAGGCGCCACCGCCACACACTCCAAAACCTCAGCGCAACAACAGGAACTACGGCTCCCGGGCCTACTCATCGGAAGCGTCATCGTGGTCGGCGCCTTCGGACTGCTCTTCGCGGCGCTGGTCCAACTCAGCCCGCATCTCCCTGGGTACGGAACGCCCTACGTCGACTGGATGAAACGCGTCCAACTCGGCGACGGCCTGGCCCGCGTGCAATGGGCGCTCGGGGACATGACCGAACCACAGTTCTACAAGTCATGGATCGCATCCCTGGGTCTGCTCGCCGGCACCGCGATCGC
>NZ_JBOGDD010001223.1:0-8859 GCF_050701675.1 Mycobacterium sp.
GCCTGCAGGTCGTCTACCGACACCTCGACGTCGCGTCCGAGAAGGACTGGGCTTCGGTCGTCGCCGGCGTCGACCCCAGCTGGGGACCGATCAACGTGCTCGTCAACAACGCGGGTATCAGCTCACCGGCGGGTGTCGCGGACGTCAGCATTGACGAGTGGAATCGCGTCGTTGCGATCAATCAGACTGGGATTCTGCTCGGCATGCAGGCCGTCATTCCGGGGATGACGGAGCAGGGCTCGGGATCCATCATCAACATCGCGTCGTCCTGGGCCCACCGGGGCGGCACGGAGAACGGGTTCATCGCTTACGTCGCGACGAAGGCCGCGGTCCTGGGAATCACCCGGAACGCCGCGATGAACCTTGGCCGGCACGGGATCCGGGTGAACTCGGTGTCGCCGGGCTACGTCCGGACGCCGCAGGTCGAGTACGCAGAGAAGACCGAACCCGACCGCGTCGCAAGCGACGTGGCGAAGATCCCGATGCGGCGCATGGCGCGCCCCGCCGAGATCGCCAAGACGATCGCCTTTCTCGCCTCCGATGAGTCGTCGTACACCACCGGTGTCGACCTACTCGTCGATGGCGGTCTGAATCTCACCTGATGGCGCTTCGCTCCTGCCCACCGGTCGGCTTCATCGCCGACGACATCACCGGTGCCACGGACCTTGCGAGCGCGCTCTCGGCGCGCGGGCTCGACACCCGCCTCGCCTTCGGCAGCGCCGCAGTGCCCGACGATGGCGGGGATGCGATCGTCGTCGCCCTCAAAATACGCAGCGTGCCCGCATCCGAGGCGCGTGCGGCCGCGATCGAGGCGGCTGAGGCGCTCCGCGCCGTCGGCGCCGAGCAGCTGTTCGCCAAGTACTGCAGCACATTTGACTCGACGGCCGACGGCAACATCGGGCCGATCGCCGACGCGCTCGTCGACGTGACGAGCGCTCACCGCGTCGTGCACTGCCCGTCGTACCCGGCGAACGGCCGGACGGTCTACCTCGGTCACCTGTTCGTCGGTGCCGAGTTGCTCAGCGAGTCCCCGATGCGCGATCACCCACTCAATCCGATGCGCGACCCTCAACTGCGGCGCGTGCTCGCCGAGCAGACGCCGCGCGGCGTCGCGCTAGTGGAGTGGCCCACGGTCGATGCGGGTGCGGACGCGGTTACCGTGTGCCTGAACAAGATAGCCGACCGCGCCGTCGGCGCCCACCACGTGATCGCGGACGCCGTCCGGGACTCCGACCTCGACACGATCGCAGAGGCCACCGCGGGCGAACGGCTCGCCGCCGGCGGCGCCGCGTATGGTGCCGCCTTCGCCGTGGCCGCCCATGCGCGCGCCGGCCATCCGCCACCCGTCCTGGGGCAGCGGGCCGTCCCGCCGTCCGGGCCGGCCGCAATCCTCGCCGGCAGCCTTTCGCGCGCGACGTGGGAACAGGTGCGGGCCTTCGATGGACCGACGCTGACCCTCGGCGTCATCGACCTCGTCGATGGAGACGCGGCCGTGCGCCTCTCGCTAAACTTCGCCGACCGCCGCCTCAGCGGTGGCCCGCTGCTGATCACGACCGACCACGATGCTGTCGGGTTACGCGCGGGCGCGACTGGGCTGAGTCCGGCGCAGGTCTCGCGCCGGATAGAACAGGCCATGGGCCGCATAGCGTTTGCTCTCGAGCAGATCGGCATCCGGCGGCTCATCGTCGCCGGGGGCGAGACCTCGGGCGCGGTGGCCGAGGCGCTCGGCCTGAGGTCAGCACGGATAGGCCCCGACATCAGCGTCGGCGTCCCGTGGCTCGTGGCCGAGGACCGCGGGCTGGCCGTCGCCTTCAAGTCGGGCAACTTCGGTGGGCGGTCGTTCTTCCGCGATGCGCTGGAGGTGGCGGGGTCGTGAGTTTCGGCGACGCAGTGCGGGCCCAGATGGTGCAGCTCGGCGCCGCGCTATACGACCGGGGACTGACCCCGGGCCGGACGGGAAACCTCAGCGTCCGATTGGGCGACGAGATCATGATCACCCCGACGAATGCGTGCCTGGGACGGCTCGACCCCGCGCGGCTCGCGGTGACGTCGATCGACGGAGAGCACCTCGCGGGTGACCGGCCGTCGAAGGAGTTCGTCTTGCATCGGGCGCTCTACCGCCACCATCCGACGTGTACCGCAGTGGCGCACCTGCATTCGACCTCCGCGGTCGCCGTCTCGTGTCTACCGGGTCTTCGTTCCGATGACGCGCTGCCGGCGATTACGCCGTACTTCGTCATGCGCGTCGGCCGGCTGCCGCTGATCGACTACGCGACGCCGGGAAGCGCCCAGCTCGAGGAGCAGGTCGCGCGGGCGTCGGAGCGCTCGCGCTCGGTGTTGATGCGCAATCACGGGTCGCTCGCCGCGGCGCCGTCGCTTGAGGGCGCGGTCGACGCGGTGGAGGAGATCGAGGAGACCGCACGCCTGTACTTGCTCCTGGAGGGCCGCTCGCCGGCGTACCTGGGGAAGGAGGCCGTGGCGGAGCTGCACCGCCACTTCCCCCCGACCGGGTAACTCACGCTCACCCCACGACCAAGCCCATGCCGCCTCCGCGGAGAATTGGAGCAATACGATGACAACCCCAGACCTTTCGACTACCGCGATACCCACTCCGACCAAGCCTCGGCTCGGCGGCAACATGGGCGTCATCAGTTTGATCTTCACCGTCATGGCCTTCAGCGCACCGGCTGTCGCCTTCCTCGGCTTCATCCCCGTGGCGATTGCCCTGGGCAACGGTGTCGGCACGCCGGTGGCCTTTCTCGCGTGCGGCGTCGTCGTAGCCCTCGTGGCGGTCGGGCTCACCAGAATGGCCCGAATCCTGCCGAATCCCGGCGGCTTCTACGCGTTCATCAGCGCGGGCTTGGGCAAGACCGTAGGTCTCGGCGCGGGGTTCGCCGCGATCATCATCTATTACGTCGCCTGTATGAGTACGTACGCGCTGGGCGGTATCGCGATGAGGTCGATCATCTCCGACCTCTTCGATGGCCCCTCCCTACCGTGGTGGATCTATGCCGCAGGGCTGTGGGTGATCGTCGGAGTGCTCGGCTACTTCAAGATCGACTTCTCCGCCAGGGTCTTGACGGTCTTTCTGGGGCTCGAGTTGCTGCTACTGGCCGCCTACGACATCTCGGTGTTGCTCCGAGGTGGCGCCGACGGCCTGAGTTTGGATTCGTTCCAGCCTTCCAATATCTTCTCGGGTTCGGTGGCGATCGCGTTCATGTTCGGCGTCGGGCTGTACGGCGGATTCGAAGCCACGATCATCTTCCGAGACGAGGTGCGCACTCCCGAGCGGACGATTCCTCGGGCGACGTACGCGGTCGTGGCGTTGCTGGCCGTCATGTACTCCATAACAGCGTGGCTGTTCATCAACTCCTACGGTCCAGTGGCGGTTCTCGACGTGGTCGCGGCGGATCCAACTGCCGCGGCGACCGCCAGCATCAAGGAGTACACCGGTCAATTCGCCTACACCGCGTCAACCGTTCTGTTGCTGACAAGTGCGTTTGCCTCGACGTTGGCAGCGCATTCCTTCACCACGCGCTATGCCTTCAATCTCAGCGCCGACAGGATTCTGCACCACTCGCTCAGTCGCGTGCACAAGACACAGTTGTCCCCGCACCGCGCATCAATCGCCATCAGCGTGGCGACATTCGCCGGCCTCGCAATATTGGTGCTGGCTCATATCCCCGACGAGATCGTCTACGGCCGATTGAGCGGCGTGTACACCTACACCTTCCTGGTACTGCTGATCCTCGTCGCACTCGCGATCCCCGTCTATCTGGTACGGCATCGAACGACCGCGGAATCGATCGCCAAACCCGTCGTCGCATGTGGGCTCGCCTGCGTCATTCTCTGCATCGCCCTCTACCTTGCGACGGTCAACTTCGAACTGATCACAGGCGCGACAGGAGCCTTCTCAATCGTTCTGCTACTACTCATCTACGGACTCATCGCCGCCGGCATGGCGATGGCGGCGATCTACCGACGAACGCGGCCTGAGGTCTACGCACGGATCGGCCGCGACGACGCCGAATTCACGACCACGGCACCTGACACCGCAACGACCTAACCGGTCATGCATACCGCTCTTCAGCTGCATGCCAACGACTTTCGAATCGAGATCGACGGTGCGCCCGGCAATTTGGCGTCGCTGTTTCCCGACTGGCAGCCTCACGACAGGTTCGGTGTCGTCGTTCACGAGCCATATGGCGCCATCGGTGCCAGCTATCTGATCCAGGCCTCCATAGTGGCGTTCTACGACGTGCGCCCTCAGCGGCGTGACGGACGTGGACTGGGAATCATCGAACCCAACGACGTGGCGATATATCCGGAGATCTACGTATTCCACGTCGGTGGCCGGCACGGCGACTACAGCATGTTCGACTTCTGGCCGGCGCGCAAAGAAGTCTTCGTCGAAGCCGACCCCCGAGTAGTACTCGACGCCATCAACGACCGCGCGATCACGCGTCTCGCGGTTCCGGAAGGGCCGTCGACGCCAGTCGAGCACGAGTACAAGGAACCCGCTGCAGCACGCGACCGGATCCAAAGTGTGTTCGCCTACTCTGCGACGGGTCGGGTAAAGCTGCCCAGCATCACGATCTCCGGGGCCCGACCTGCGGCCGAGACCAACCCCCGCGAAGTGCTCGACCCGGAGAAGTTGCGCGCCACGGTAACGGCTCCCGACTTCGAGCGACCTAGGTTCACGGACCCCGTTCTCCTGCAACGCGAGTGGGCCCACCGTGTGGTGCAGCGCGCCGGTGAAGCGCAGCACGGCCTCGAGCTGGCGCGGTCACGTCGAGCTGCGCTCAAGGAAGGGCGCGTCCTGCGCGAGACGTACCGACGGATCAGTGTCGATGATGCGCTGAACCGGTTGGCGCCTACAACGTGACGCCGTCGTGCGTTTCGTTCACCCCTGGGTTCCGGCGGGGTGTGGCCGTGTGTGAGGTCATTGGGTGGGTGCTGCGCCTGCTGGCGTGTGGTGGATGGCGTTGATGGTGCACCG
Organism: Mycobacterium sp.; assembly: GCF_050701675.1. Taxonomy (GTDB): domain Bacteria; phylum Actinomycetota; class Actinomycetes; order Mycobacteriales; family Mycobacteriaceae; genus Mycobacterium. The sequence goes on from NZ_JBOGDD010001223.1 coordinate 5,000, forward strand.
GATCGGGGCGACGGTGGCGAGTTGGGCGACTCGGGCTTGGTGTTGGCGGGCTTTGGGGTCGGCGAGCATTGCGGCCACGGCGTCGGGGTTTCGCCATTGTGCGTAGTTGACGATGGTGTTGCCGTCGAGGGATGGGTGGATGCCGGCGGCGATGAATCCGTCGAGGTGCCGCAGCCACGTGTCGGCGTTGGTGTTGAGGACCTCCAGCAGGGCGGCTTGTTTCTCGGGTGTGGTGGTGAAGACGCTGATGATGGTGAGAACGTCGGCGGAGGGGTTCATGGTCAGGGTGTCGGTGGGCATGGCGGAACTTCCTTGCTTCACGGGGTTTGGCGGGATACTGCTTTGCGGGCGACCGCGATGGTGATGGCGATGATCACGGTGAAGACGATGGGATTGATGATGTGCAGTGCGGCGAGCAGAACGGTGTTGTCGATGATGTAGCCGAAGATCTGCAAAGCCGTGCTGACGACGTTGACCGCGACGCATACCAGCGTGCACGAGGTGTAGACCCGCACGAGTTCTCGATGCTGATGCCAGCCGGGTGGGCCACCGGCGAGCCGGTTGAGCAATAGACCGGCCAGGGGCCGCCGTACCGCGATGGTGACCAGGCAGATCACGACGATGAGTACGGTGATGGCGGTGGGGGCGAGGAAGAACCCGCGGGTGTCGCCGGTGAGCGCGGCAGCGGCTGCGCACACCGCGGCGATCGCCAGGCCGGTGAGCGCTGGCCGGACCGGCTGCTTCACCAGTAGCCGGTAGCCGAACACGATCAACGCGGTGACGCTGGCGGCGACGATCGCCGCGGTCAGCGTTCTCAGCGTCACCGCGGCGACGAACGCGACGGTAGGCAGCGCCACACACACCATCGCCGAGACCTTGCCCGGTCCGAACAATGCGGATTCGACTGCTTCGCGCCATGTTTCGGGTTGATGGGCATCGACTATGGACTCGTTGCTCGTAGAGGTACCCTTCATGACAATGATAGTAGCAACTGTGACGGTGACGTACGAATCAATTGCGCTCACGACCGATGCAGCTGCTACGATAGTGGCGAGCGCGAGGCGCCGACGGGGCGACGTGAATGATGCGGGTACCCCTGGTGCACAACCACTTCGGTCCGAAACCGTATTCACCCGGGTGTGTCGAGACTTTCCGAGAAAGAGAATTGACATGAAGGTCGTGATCATCGGTGCAGGATTGTCTGGCTTGGCGCTGACCCATGGGTTGCGCCAGGCGGGCATCGATGCGCACGTGTTCGAGCGTCACGACAGCGCGGGGGATCGTCCCGCCAGCTACGGCATCCACCTCAACGCCGATGGGCTGCGCGCGCTGCATGGGTGTCTGCCGCCGGCTAACTGGGAGTCGTTGGACGCCGCGGCCACCCCCGCGCCCGACGTGGTGCGATTTCAAGACCATCGGCTACGGCCGTTGCTGACCGTCGATTTGGATCAGCAGGCCAAGGCCGACCCCGTGACCCACCGGCGGGCCGTGGGCCGCGACGTGCTGCGGGAGGCCTTGCTCCGCGGGTTGGACGACGACGGTGGCGAAGCAGTGGTGCGCTGGGGTCGCGAATTCGTCGACTATCGCCAGCTCGACGGCGGCAGGATCGACGTGCGCTTCGCCGACGGCTCGACGGTTCGCGCTGATCTCGTCGTGGGCGCCGACGGCGCCAACTCGCGCGTGCGCGCGCAACGGTTGCCCGGTCTGGACCGTGTCGACTTGGGCATCCTCAACATCGCCGGCCGCAGCCCGCTGACCCCGTCGCTGATGAGCGCCCTACCCCCCAGCTTGATCGATGGCTCGGTCAACAACATTGTGCCGGCGGGGCCGGGCTGGATGTTCATCTCGATCTGGACGGCCGGGAACGCCGTCCCGGAGACCGGTGAGAAGGCGCGAATGATCGTGTGGGCGTGGGCAGCCGATCGGAGGAGCTATCCCGACGACGTGGACGGCTGGGACGGAACGCAGTTACGGCGGTTGGTCGCAACGAAGATCGACCGATGGGCTCCGGGACTACGCGCGATGGTCGAGGCCAGTGACCCCGCCTCGGTGGCGCCGGTCGCCTTGAGATCGATGCCGCAATTACCGTCCTGGGCTCCCACCAACGTCACATTGATCGGCGATGCCATCCACAACATGACCCCCATGGCCGGGATCGGCGCCAACACCGCGTTCCGCGACGCCGACCTGCTGCGCCGCCAACTCGTCGACCGGCACACCGGCACGCTGGGCACCTGCGTCGGCAACTACGAGTCGGCGATGCGCACCTACGCCAATGCGGCACTGGCGCGATCCACCCGCAACGCGCAGAACGCCACCACCACCAGCAAGGCCAAGCGCACGCTGTTCAGGGCGTTGCTGTGGACCGCAGCGGCGACGCCCCCGTTGACGCGATCGATGTTCGGCCCGCACGCGGTCGGCTCGCGATCCTGACGGCGCCCAAAGTGAAGCCGTGAGTGGGGGACCCGCCAACGCCCACGCGAGAACGGAACGTCTGACACGGTATCCGATGATCCGGTGACGGTATGCTGACTGCATGCCCCGTGCCACCAAACCGCGGTCGACGACGAATCGGGCGACCGACCGTCCAGGAGATGAGTCACCGTTCGCGATGGGGCTCTTGCTGCGAAGAGCCCACAACCGCACGACCGCGGCACTGATCGCGGCGATGCGCCCGTACGGCTTGGAGTTGCGGCACTTCGCCATGCTGATCGTGCTGGCCGACCGCGGCCCCACGCTGCAACGCGACCTCGTCGACGCCACGGGTTTCGACAAGGCGGCCGTCGGCCGCGCCATCGACGACCTGCAAGCCGATGATCTGGTGACGCGCGTGGGCGTCGAGGGCGACCGACGGGTATGGATGGTGCAGATCACCGAACGTGGCCTGGAGATCTTCGACGAGGTCCACCGCGAGGCACAGGGCATCGCCGAGGACTTGGTCGCACATCTCAAGCCCGGCGAGGCGGATCAGATCATGGACCTGCTCACCCGCTACACCTATCCAGATCTCTAACGGCCGGCCTCGCGACCACCGGCGCCACTGCTTGCGTGCGCTCGAAAGTCGAAGCACCGACCGATATCTCGGCTCTAACGACGTGTTGTCGCGCTCCGCCGCGGGATCGATCGTCAAAACGCGAGGGCGGCGCGTGTCGATCACGGCCGCATGGGGTGCGGCTTAGCTGGCCCGTTCTGGATAGGTGTAGCGGGTGAGCAGATCCAACAGCATCTCGGGCTCACCCGGGGCCAGGTGCGCCACCAGATCGGCGGCGATGCCCTGAGCGTCGAGGTGAGCTTGGTCGAACACCTCGGATCCACGTTGGGTGATGTCGAGCTTCCAGATGCGGCGGTCGTTGGGCACGCCGACGCGTTCCACGAACCCGGCGTCTTCGAGATCGTCGACACCGCGGCCGATGGCGGCCTTGTCGAAACCGATTAGTTGCGGCAACTCTCGCTGCATCGTGGCTCCGCGGTCGGCCAGCGCGATCAGGATGGCGAAGTGCCGCAATTCCAATCCGTACGGGTGCATGACGGCAGCCAACGCGGTCGCGGCGCGGCGATGGGCACGTCGGGCGAGAAGGCCGATTGCGAACGGCGACGTGTCGCCAGGTCGGTCGGTAGCACGATCACCGGCCGACCTGCCTTTTCCCTTGTGCGGCATATGGAAATCGTACACGATGGTAACGTATAATACCGTCGCAGTCGATCTGGAAGGGAGTCGATTGCGAGCGGAGCACTGCCACTGAAGGATTCGGCGATGCAGGCAAGGCTCGTAGCCAGGTGACCACATCCGACTATCAGGATCTAGCTGATGAGCTGCCCGCGGGGTCCGGGCTTTCATCGCGGCGACCCCACCACACGCC
>NZ_JBOGDD010001224.1:0-2663 GCF_050701675.1 Mycobacterium sp.
GACGGTGTTCGTGATCGTCGATGCCCAGCATGGAGCAGTCACATCGGTGCGCATTCTCACTCACATTCCCGCGGCACTTGGCGCTCTGCTGGCGCTGCTGGTGTGGCGCCGGTGGTCGAAGCCCGCACCGGATCCCACCCGGACGACGGTTAGTGAAGAGAGCATCGCCCTGCCGCGCAATGCGTCTCGTGGTCGGCGCCGTGATCACCTGTGGTCGACGGACGGTGCGGCATGACCGCGCTCAGAGCATGACGCCGAACATGATGGCCATGCCCGCAGCCATCATCGCCTGAGATGCATCGCCAAGGAATCGGTGCGAGGCCTGAGCCGGTTCGGCCTTGGGTTGAACGAAGTAGCGGTAGAGCCACCACAGGGTTGTGACGGTGAATCCGATCGTGCACGCCCAGTTGAGGACGTCGACGTAGACCACATGGCCCGTCCCGACGCCGGGCAAGAGGTTTCGGTTCATGACGGCATACATCCACGCCATCGCAAGCATCATCGTTGCGTGGTAGCCGTTGACCAAGCGGTGGCCGAGGCCCGCGACGACGACACCGACGAACCAGACGGTGGCAAGTAGGAAAAAGACCATCGAGGCGATGGTGGGCAGTGCCGCTCCACGCGGCCATGCCATGACGGCCATCGCGACCGCCATCACTAGATGCAGCAGGTGGCTCACGACATGGGTCCAGGTGCGGTGTGACTTCACCAGCGCGTAGACCATCTCCGCGGCGCTGAGGACGAACAAGGCCGTGACGATCCACCGCAGCAACAGAGCGGAGATCATTGGGTAACCGGTGCCGTGCGAATGTTCTTCCACCAGCCCAGCGCGACGTGTGCGGTGGAACCGACGACGTCTTCGGACCCCGCGGGTTCTTCTAAGGGAGTGTGGCTCACGATGTTTGAGGCCTTCCTCAGCTGAGGATGATGTTCACGGTTCGTGAGAAATGGTCGGAGGGCAGCGGCGAAAAGTTCCCGGGCCACACCAGCTCTACGACGACCGGTCGTAGACTCGTCGTCGTCAGAACACTTCAACGAAAGCCGTGACCGTGATGGACGCTGAGCGGGCATGCCCCGCAGAGTCGGTGACGCGCCGCAGGCTAGCCGTGATCGCCGGCTGCGCTGTGTCGCTGGTCGGTTTGTTCGTCTACGCCCTGGCCTCCGGTAATCGCGTCTACGTTCAGACCGGCGACTCGTATCCGGGCCTGGCTACGGCGGCCGCCGAACTGCTCGGGTACTTTCTGGCTGGCCTGTCCGGCGCTGTGACGTTGGGCGGGTTGCTGTTCGTCGTCGTCACCGCCCTACCGGATGACCGCGGGGTGATCGATCGGACAACCTTCCGCACGCACGTGCTGGTGGAGTGCGTCGCACCGGTGTGGGTGGCGGCCGCCGTTGCGATGGTGGTGATCCAGGCCTCCAGCGACAGCGGCGCCCCGCTGACCCGTCTCCTAGCCAGCGGTGGCATCGTCGACGCGGTCCTGGCCTCGCAGATGGCGCGCGCGTGGATCGTGGTGTCGCTCATCGCGATCGGCGTGGCCACGATTGTGCGCCTGTCGCTGCGCTGGGCCACCCATGTGATGCTGCTGGTGCCTGCAGCGATCGGCGTCGTGGCCGTGCCGGTCAACGGAAACGCCGGGCAGGGCCCGGATCACGATTACGCAACCAGCGCCGCCATCGTGTTTGCGTGCTTGCTTGCGGTCTGGGTTGGCGTCGTGATTGCGGCGGCCATCAATCCGGCGGGCAAGGCGGCGACACAACGCGTGCTGGTGATCGAGGTGGCGGCCGGGTTCGCCACACTTGCGTACGGCGCTGTACTGCTCGGGCTGCTTGCGGGCAGTGATCTCGTCGGCAGTGGCTACGGCCGCGCCGGCGGCGTGGCCACGATTCTGATACTCGGCACGTGGGTCGGCCAGCTCCGGACGCTCAAGTCTCACCGACCGGTCCGGTCTCGGTTGATTCCGGCGTTCTGGGCGGTCGCGATGACCGTGGCGTTGGCGCTCGTGGCAACCATGGCGACCCAAGTCCCTCCGCGGTTCCTGGTCCACCAATTCACCACGTGGGACGTGTTTCTCGGCTACACCCTGCCGGACCCGCCGACCGTGGTGCGGATCCTGGAGGCGTGGCGGTTCGACGTCTTCATCGGCTGCGGTGCCGTCGCGTTGGCGCTGGCCTACCTAGCGGGGTATTTCCGCCTGCGTCGCCGCGGCGACCACTGGTCGGTGGGACGACTCGCCGCTTGGCTGGCCGGATGTGTGATGCTGCTGTTCATCAGCAGTTCTGGAGTCAAGGCATACGGGTCGGCGATGTTCAGCGTGCACATGGCCGAGCACATGACGCTGAATATGGGTGTGCCCGTCTTGCTGGTGCTGGGCGGTCCGGTGACGTTGGCGTTACGGGCGTTGCCCGCCGCGCAGCAAGGTCAACCTCCGGGTCCCCGCGAGTGGGTGATGTGGTTGGTGCACTCGAAGGTGACCGCCGTGCTGTCGCATCCCATCGTGGCATTCGTCTTGTTCGTCGCATCCCCGTACGCGGTCTACTTCACCCCGATATTCAATACGCTGGTGCGCTATCACTGGGGCCACGAGTTGATGAGCGTCCACTTCCTGCTCGTCGGGTACTTGTTCTTCTGGGGCATCATCGGCATCGACCCCGGTCCTCGGAAG
>NZ_JBOGDD010001225.1:0-2667 GCF_050701675.1 Mycobacterium sp.
CCTCACCGCTGCGGGTGCTGCGAGGCGTCGTGATGCCGGAGGCGTGGCCCGCCCTGATGGCGGGCGGCAGTCTGGTACTGCTGTTGACGCTCAACGAGTTCGGGATCGTGCTGTTCACCGGCGCGAAGGGTGTCACCACTCTGCCGGTGCTGATCTACACCCGTGGGATCGTGACCTTCGATCTGCCGGGCGCGGCCGTGATCGCCACGGTGCAGATCGCACTGTCGCTCACCCTCTACACGCTCTACCGGTTGATCTTCGCCCGGACGATGGCCCAACGAGGTAGGGGAGACGCGGATGTTGTTGTGGACCAGGCGTAGCCGGGCCATCATCCTCGGCGTATTCGGCGCCGTGGTCATCGTCGTATTCGTCGCGCCCCTTGCGACGGTGGTGGTCGCGGGTCTTGCCGGTTCGTGGACCGGAGCGCTGCCGTCGAACCTCGGCCTCGCGCACGTCGCGGATGCGCTGTCGGGGGAGAACCTGGCCAGCCTCTCGGTCAGTCTTCAGACCGCGGTCATCGCAGGCGGATTGGCCCTGGTGCTCGGTGCCTGGGCGGCACTCGCCTCGCGCGTGTCACCGCCCTGGCTCACCCGCGTCACCGATGCCGTGTTCCACCTGCCGATTGCGGTGCCATCGGTGGCGATCGGCCTTGGGCTGCTGATCGCCTTCAACTCCCGTCCGCTGCTGCTCGGCGGCACCAGGTGGATCGTGATCCTTGCGCACGCCGTGCTCGTTCTGGCCTTCTCGTTCAGCGCCGTCTCCGCAGCACTGGACCGTCTCGACCCCGCCTACCGCCAGGCAGCGGAATCCCTTGGGGCCAGCCCGGTTCGGGTCCTGACGCGGATCACCCTCCCGATGCTGCTGCCGGCTCTCGGCGCGGCGGCAGGGCTGGCCGTCGCGTTGTCGAGGGGTGAACTCGGCGCCACCGTGATGGTCTATCCCGCCACGTGGAAGACGTTGCCCGTCAGCATCTTCAGTCTCACCGACCGCGGGCAGGCGTTCCAGGCCGCCGCCTGCACGACGATCTTGCTGCTGGTCACCCTGGTGGCGCTCGTCGGGTTGGGCCGCATCCGCGGCAGGGCCGCTCTGCGCTAGGGCGGTGGCGCAGCGGGTTCGGGCGGTACGTAGCCGGGAAGCGTGATCGGTGCGAGGCCGGGGATCTGCAGGATCCCTGGCTGAGACTCGCTGTTTTCACTCGGCGGGGCCGCGGGGCCCGGCGCTGGCCCGAGGGCCGGTGGCGGCTCCTCGGACGGCGGTGCGGTGGTCGTCGTCGTGGTGGTGGCAGGCGGTGGCGCGCTAGTGGTCGTCGGAGCAGGGGGAGCGCTCTCGGTCGTCGGTGGCACAACGGGTGGCGCTAGCGGTGGCGCTACCGGTGCTGGAGGGTTCGCGGGCACCTCGGTGGGGATCGGAACCAGCGGCTCCTCGTAGACGGGTGGCGGCGCCCCCTCGCGCGGACTGGGTTCGGGCGCTGCCGGCGGGGGCAGGTCCGCAGGTGACAGATTCCTGGCGCTGCTGGTCGAGGCGATCCAGCCCTGTTCGGCGGGCCTGCCGACGCTGCAGGACACCTGCCTGCTGCCCGCCAACCAACTCGCTGGGGACAGCGTCTCGTAGCCAAGCGACAGGTCGGATCGGGCCAACGTGGCGGGGGCCAGGTAGGCGTCGGCGGCCTTGGTGCAGGCCTGGGTGATGAACGCCCGCTGGTCGGCGTCCGAAGGCCGCGTACCGGGGAACCGTTCGGCCAGGCTGACGGCGCCGGTGACCTCGAGCGCGTGCGGTACCGTGCAGTCGACCGGAATGTCCGTGGAGCGATTGGACGAGTCGATGCCGAGGCACGTCCCCGGGGGCCAGACCTTCGACTGGTCGAGGTCGACGATGCGGCCCTTGAAGGGAATGGGCTTGCCGTCGGGACCGAGCAGCTGCAAGCCGCACAACAGGTTTCGGCCGCCGGTGTTGGTGCCGTCGGCGTCACCCGCCCACAGGACGCTGATCGTGAACCTACTGCTCGGGTCATAGCGGGTGCCCAGGTACTCGCGCACGGCAAGCTGGCACGGTTCTCCGAAGCTGTTCATGCCGACCGGTTTCGCGACCTCGAACATGTGGTCGGAGCGGCACTGCACGAACGACGGTTTGTCCGGCGCGTCCGGGGGCCAGCTGAGGCAGGTGCCGGTCTGCGCATTGCCGAAGACGACGCTGGCGCGGCTGCCACCGTCGACCGCGGGTCGCACTTCGGGGGTCAGCGTGAACAACTCGATGACGCCCGCGACGAGCAGGACCATCATCAGCATGGTCAGGGCCCCTCGCCGACGGCCGTGGGCCAGCCGACGCCTGGTGGGGTCATCGCCGCTGGAGCATCTCTCCTCCAGCGCCGCGATCACGGACGCGAGGTCTGCGGCGCCCCTACCAGCAGGCGGGGGCGTGCGGGGGTCCGTCACCGCCTATCGGCCCGCTGAAATGTCGGCACGCTCCCACTCTCCACGTCGGTGACCTTGCCGGGTGTGCTAGTCACGGACATAAAGCTTGGCACAGCCGCAGAGGCCACGCCACGTGCACCCATGGACCGTGACCTGCCCGCCGACGGACTGAGGACACGTCGTTACCTGATGGTCATGCCGATTCCACCGCGTCGCGCGGAGCCGAGGGTGTCTACTGATTCACGGTGAATTCACG
>NZ_JBOGDD010001226.1:0-9349 GCF_050701675.1 Mycobacterium sp.
GAGAGCGAGTACCGCAACCAATGCGGTGCAGAGTCTTTGGTGAATCACGGTGCGAATCACAGTTGGTACTCCTTCGTGGACGTGGTGCGCAGGGCTTCGGGCAACAGGTCGCCGTGCGCGACGGTCAGTTCGTCGCACAGCTTCCAGATCTGGTCGACGGTCAAGGTGGCCGCCGTGTTGGGGTCGACCATGGCCGCTGCTCGCACCAGGCGCGGATCACCGTCGACGGCCGCGCGAACGGCGAGCTCGACCGGGCCGAGGAAGTTGCGGTTGAGCGCGGCGCACTGTGGCGGCAGGTCGCCCACCTTCATCGGGTGTGCGCCCAACGCGTCGAGCACGGTCGGGACCTCGACGGCCAGGCCAGACGGCAGGTTGGTGATCAACCCGTCGTTGGCCACGTTGGCCGAGATCACCCGCACCGTCCCGGTCTCGAGGGAGTGGATCACCTGTGGTGCGTATTCGGTCGAGCCCCTGTCGATCTCGAGCGATTCGGAGGCAGCCAATTGCCCGCGGACACGGGCGTATTCAGCGAGGTTCGCCTCGCTGATCGAGACATACTCACCGACGTTGACGCGCAGGCGATCGACCTCGTCCGGGTGACGTAGATACCATGGCACGTACTCGCTGGAGTGTTCGCTCGTCTCGGTGGGGTAGTAGCCGAGCCGTCGATACATGTCGACCCGTACCCGTCGGCGTAGCTCCGGGTCGGAGGCGATGCGCTGGTCCAGGAGTGGGTAGAGATCCTGCCCGCCGCGCTCCCACCGCAGCACCCACGCCTGATGGTTGACCCCCGCAGACCAGTAGGAGACCTCGTCGAACGGTACGTCGATCAGCTCGCACAGCCCGACCATCGTCCAATACACGGAATGGCACAACCCCAGCACCTTCAATCGCGGGGCGACGTGGTGCAGGAACGTGACGTTCATGGCCATCGGGTTGGTGTAGTTGAGCAGCCAGGCGTCGGGGCACACTTCCAGCATGTCGCGGGCGATCGCGGCCAGCACCGGGAAGGTGCGGAGCCCACGGAAGATGCCGCCGACTCCGATCGTGTCCCCAATGGTCTGGTTCAGCCCGTAGGACGCCGGGATCTCGAAGTCACGCACCGTGGCGTCGTGCATGCCCACCTGGATCACGTTGATGACGTAGTCGGCGCCCTCGAGTGCGCGGCGGCGGTCCAGCGATGCCACGACCTCGGGTTGGGCGCCTGCCGCGTGGGCGGTGGCGCGGGCGATCGCCTCTGCGGTCTCGAGACGTTCGACGTCGATGTCGTGCAGGACGACTCGGACCGAGCCGAGCTCCGGGAACGAGAAGATGTCGCCGAGCAGTTCTCGGGTGAACTCGACGCTGCCCGCGCCGATGATGACGATCGTCGGCTTCATGCGCGGTCCTTGGATGGTTCGAGCAATGCCGCGCTCGGCGCTTCGCCGCGTTTCTCGTCGGCGTAGACCATGAGCGTCGAGCCGACGAGTGCCAGCACGATGCCGATCGCGCCGTAGGGGGTCGGCAGGGTCTGGTAGGCGATGAGGGAGACGACGATGGTGAGCGCGGGTGCCAGCGCATTGGTGGTGGGCGCGACGATCGTGGCCTTGCCCCGGCTGAACGCCATCACCAGGAACAACGCCCCGACGGCATTGAGCAGCTGGGTTCCCGCCGTCAATACCGGTGCCTGCCAGGGGAAGTCGAGCGGGATGCCGCCGAGGGACAACAACGCCACCGGAATGAGGATCAGTGCGCTGATCGCCATCCAACCGAAGGTGGTGGCCTCGTTGACGCCGATCGTCGCGGTCTTTCGCATGAAGTAGGCCTGCACTCCCCAGGCGATGCAGATCAGGATCGCCAGCGGCAGCCACGGACCCGATGAGCCGTCGGAATCGGCGCTGGTGACGCTGAACAACACGATCGCGGCGAGCGCCGCTATCAGTCCGACGACGGCCAGGCCCGAGATGCGTTCGCGAAGAAGGATCATCGCCATCACCACCGTGATCGCCGGCGACAGGGACACGATCGGGAAGATCAGGTAGGCGGGACCCATGGTCAGGGCCTGAAACAGCAGGAGCTGGCCGCCTGCGCCCGTCAGCCCGATCAGCAGGCCGTACACCGTCGCCCGGGGCCGCCGGTCGAAGCGCTGGCCACGAAGGGCGAACACCGCAGGAATGATCATCGTCAGGGCCCAGATGGCGTAGATCATCTCGTCGGGGTAGCCATACCTCGTCGCGGGAAGTGCGGAGAACGCCCCCCACACGCCCCAGAACAGGATGAGAAGCGCGGCGTAGAAGATCCAGCTGCGAGTGTTGGTTGCGGTCGGTGCATCGGTCATGGTGGCTTACCTCATCGAATCGTGCTGGGGGACAGCGGATGACCGCTGTGCTTGGCGGCGTACAGCGCGGCACCCACCGCGGGGTCGAGCAGCGGGAGTCGCAGGTCGTACTTGGCGGGCAGGCGCCCGAGGGCGTTGCGGAACAACCCGAGATAGCCTTCGTCGGAGAACATTCCGCCCGAATACGACACGGGCACCAGCTCCGCGTCGGTGAAACCGACCAGCACGCGCGTGGTCTCGACCAGCGTTGCCAGCTCATCGGCTGCGGCGGTCAAGATACCCGTCGATGCCTTGTCCTGCTGGCGGGCGGCCTCGCAGACCGTGGTCGCCAGGGCGGCGATGGAGCCGCGGTTGCCGCCCCACTTCTCGATGACGAGCCCGACGGCGTCCAGATCGCTGGAGATTTCCAGGCGCTGCTTGATCAGGTCGTAGAGCGGCCCGCGGGCCAGCCTGCCGTCGCTCATCCGGCTGAACGCATTCAACCCTTGCGTGGCAATCCAATACGCCGAACCCTCGTCGCCGAACAGCTCACCCCAGCCGCCGACGCGGTGCCCCGTGCCGAGCCGCTCGCCGTAGGTCATCGACCCCGTGCCGCTGATGACGTTGATACCGTCTTCGCCGGCGAGGGACCCCGCCCATCCGCACACCATGTCGTTGTCGCAGCTGTAGCGGTCGTGTCCGAGGACGCGCCCGGGGACCGCGTCGAGCTGCTCGACGTCGCCGCTGGCCTCACCGTAGCCGGGTAGCCCGAAGAAGGCGGCGTCGATGTCGGCCGGCTCGATCCCGGCCTGGGTGCAGATGTCGGTGATGCCCTGGGTCAGAACGCGTTCGACGACGCCGAAGCCATCGGCGAAGTAGTACGAGCTCGGTGCGGTGGCGCGGGCCACGACCCGGCCGTCGGCATCGATGAGCACGAACGCCGTCTTGGAACCCCCGCCGTCGACTCCGAGGTATCTACTCATCGCCAGCCACCACCATCGGGTAGATGGTCACACCCTGCACGACCCGGCTCACTTCGCCGGACGGGAACGGATTGTCCGGGGTCTTGCCGTATTCCAGCGACGTGAACAGCGCGAGGTACTGTGCGAACACCAGGTAGGCGATCGCGACCGACGAATCGTCGAGACCCTCGAGACCCGGCAGCACGACCGCCTGCCCGAGAGCCTCGGGGATCGGCTCGGTGCTGATCACCGCGACGCTGTCCGGTCCGAGTTGCGCACGGATCTCGGCGATGATGTCGAGGTCGTAGCGGCGGGTGTAGGGATCGCCCGAAACATAGACCACCGCAAGCGTGTCCGTGTCGAGCACCGACTTGGGGCCGTGCCGGAAACCGAGCGGCGAGTCGAAGTAGGTCACGACTTCACCGGCGGTCAGCTCCAGCAGTTTGAGCGCCGATTCACGGGCCAGCCCCACCAGCGGGCCGCTGCCCAGGTACACGAACCGTTGCTTCTTGGATTGCGCAAGCGCCCGGATGTCGGACTGACGCTCGACGACGTGTTGCGCTGCGCGGGCGAGTGCCTCGGCGTCGCCGGGTTCGGCGGGGCCCAGCAAGAGCAAGCACGTCAACAACATCGACGTCAGGCTGGAGGTCATCGCGAAACCGACGTCGTTGGTGCGCTCCGGCATGAAGACCACCAACGAGTTCGCCCGACCGCCGTGTGCCCGGCCGAGCTCTCCGCCGCGGTCACAGGTCAGGATGAGATGCCAGACGTCGTCGACGAGTTCGTCGGCGAGTGCGGTGGTCGCCAGGCTTTCTGGGCTGTTGCCCGAGCGGCCGAACGAGACGAGCAGCGTCGGAGTGTGCCGCTCCAGGTGATCCAGCGGGCTGGCGACGATGCTCGTGGTGGCGATCGCCTCGACGCGGCGGCCGAGGTGACGCCGCAGCGCCGGTGCGGCGATTACGCCTGCGAACGCCGAGCTGCCTGCACCGGTCAGGATGACCCGCAGGTCGGGCCGACTGGTCGCCTCCCGCAGGAAGCTCGTGGCGTGCACGTCGATGTTCTCGGCGACTTCTCGCCACGCATCGGGCTGCTGCCCGATCTCGAGAATGGTTGCGCCGCCGTCTTCTTGGGCGGGTATGGCGGTGTTGATCATTCGACCTCTCCGGTAGTGCTGCATGCGCGGGCATAGGGGCGCAGGGCGTCGCGGACCCGGTCGACGACCAGAGCCTGTGGGGTGGAATCGAGCTGACCGGCGCGGATCCGGTCGTACTGGCCTGGCAGGAACTGGCTGATCAGGGGCAACGGTATGCCGGTCCGGTCCAGGTTGGCCAGGAGTGTCGTTCGCGCCGCTTCGATCTCGGCGTCGGCCCAGTAGTACCGGAGCCGGTCGCTGTAGCTGTACCGGCGGGCGGTTCGCTGGGTGAGGGGATCGCCCTCGTAGTAGCTCTCCCAGTATTTCGGGTCAGCCAGCATCCGTCGTTCGACGACCTCGATCAGGTTCGATCGGGACGGCCTTGCGACGAGCTCCGACTCGATCCTTGCGAGCGAGAACAGGGCCTCCCGCATCGCGAATGTCAGTGCGGGACCGACCTTCAGGATGGCCCAGTGGTCTTCCACTAGCTCCCGCAACTGCGCCGGTCGTTGATAGTCGGTCGAGTGCGCCTCGAAGACGAGGTTGCCTTCGGTGTCGAGGACGTGACGTAGTTCCGCGGTGGCGGCGCGGTCGTAGTCGATGACGCTGAGGTGATCGAACTCCACACCGGGTTGCACGACGAGCGCCACGATCCGCGGCCACACGTGGGCAAGCCCGACTTCGGCGAAGGCGGCCCGGTGCGCGGCGATGGTGCGCCGGGCCCGGTCGGCCGACGTGGGAGTGAGGTGGTCGAGTGTCTCGTGGGCACCGCCGGGAACGGGCACCTCGGTGCCGATGACGTAGACCGGCCCGTCGACTTCGAGGCGGTGCGCCGTTTCTTCGGCGACCCGCAGCAGCCGGGCGCTGCGGTCTGCCACGACCTCGTCGCTGAGCGCGGCCGGATCGTCGGCGCACGACATGCTGCAGTCCAGGTGGATCTTGGAGTATCCGGCTTCGACATACGCGGCGATCAACACCTCCGCGTTGGCCATCGCCGCACTCGCCGGTTGGTTCTGCCAGCGGTTGGGACCGAGGTGGTCACCACCGAGGACGACGCGCCCGCGAGGGAATCCAGCAGCATCGGCAATGCCGAGGACCAGATCACGGAAGTCGGCAGGCCGCAGACCGGTGTAACCGCCGAACTGGTCGACCTGGTTGGAGGTGGCCTCGATCAGCACGTAGCTGCCGTCGGCGGCGGCCTGGGCGATGGCGGCCTGCACCACGGTCGGATGCGCCGAGCACACCGAGTAGACCCCGACGGGCTCGCCGCCCTTGTGGCGGGCGATCGTCTCGGTGAGGGGGTTGACCCGCAGCGCGGGGGAAGCGGTCGAAGTCATCGCGCCACACCGACCTCGGCCGCGACGACGCGACACAGGTCCGCGACGGTGTCGCCGATGGCCTGGCGCCCGGCCGCCACATAGACCCGAGGATCCGTCGCGGAAGGGTTGGTGGACAGCGCTTCTCGGATCGCACCGGTGTAGGCGACGTTGAGTGCGGTGCCGACGTTGACCTTGCGGATCCCTGCGGCGACGGCCAGGCGGAGCTGATCGTCGGGAACACCCGAAGAGCCGTGCAGCACCAGCGGCACCGGGACTTGGGCGGCCAGGTCGGCGATCAGATCGATGTCGAGTCGGGCGTCGCGGGCGGTCATGGCGTGTGAGCTGCCGACCGCCACGGCCAGCGCGTCCACCCCGGTCGCCTCGGCGAAGGCTGCCCCCTCAGCCGGATCGGTGCGGGCGCCCAGCGCGTGAGCGTTCAGCTTGCCGCCGATCTCGCCCAGCTCGGCTTCGACCCACAGGCCGGCCGCGTGGGCGTCCCGAGTGAGGAGGCGCGTCCGTTCGACGTTGTCCCGATACGACAGGTGTGCGGCGTCGACCATGATCGAGGTGGCCCCGAAACCGGACGCCGTTTCGATCGCTTCGGCGATCAGCGCCACGTCCTGAAAGTGATCGAGGTGGATGGCCAGCGGCGCCGAGGAACCCTCCGCGATTCGCGCGCAAGCCGACAGCAGTGGGGAGATGCGGCCGCCGTGGAAACCGACGGTGTTCTCGCTGATCTGGATCAGCGCGGCGGCCCCCGCTCGCTGCACGCCGTCGGCCACACCCTCGACGTGCTCGATGGTGATGACGTTGAACGCGAGCACGGCGGTGCCCGCGGCGGCTGCCGACGTGACGAGGTCCGCGGTGGCGGTAAGGGTCACGACGCCAACCGCCGAATCGGAGGGGCTGTCGATTGCATGGATCGATCATGGGAAGATCGCTCAAAGCGCGCAATGGGAAGCGGCTAAACGATCAGGAAAACTGATTGTGTTCACCATCGTCTCAAGGAGTCACGAGCGTGTCGATCAAGCGCACCGACCGCATGCGCGCGGTGCTCTCACTGTTGCGTGACCGGGGAGAGGTCGCATCCCGGGTGCTGTGCGCGGAACTCAGCGTGTCGTCGGCGACGCTGCGCCGGGATCTGACCGACCTCGAAGAGCAGGGGCTGCTGGTGCGGACCCATGGGGGTGCCCGCGCGCTCGACCCCAGTGGCAGCGAGATCCCCGTGCGCCTGCGCGACCACCGGATGATCGCCATCAAACGGCGGATCGCCCGGCACGCCGCGGCGCTGATACCGGCGGGCCCGCAGGCCGTCGCGCTGACGGGGGGTGTGACCACCGGCGAGGTCGCCCGATCGCTGAAGGGCAGGCCCAACATGACGATCGTGACGAACTCGCTGACGATCGCGGCCGACTGTGCCGTCGATGCGCACATGAAGGTGATCATGACCGGGGGACTGGTGAGGGCCAATTCCCTTGAGGCCGTAGGCCCGATGTCCGAGCATGCCTTTCAGGTGATCACGGTGGGCACCGCGATACTCGGTGCCGACGGCATGTCCGCCGAGGTCGGTGCGACCACCTACGACGAAGCCGAGGCGCGTACCGCAATTGCCATGGCCGCCAACGCCCAACGCGTCGTCGTCGCCGTCGACGGATCCAAGATCGGCAAGGTCACGCTCGCGAAGATGGCCGCGCTGGACCAGCTAGATCACCTGGTGACCGACTCCACCGCAGACGTCAAACAACTGGAGCGGATCGCGGAGTACGGCGTCCGTGTTCACGTCGTCGACGTTGGAGACACCTGATTCGGACCCGGCTCAGGGCGTGCTGAGCAGCCCGGAGTCGCGGATGGTCTCGGCCAAGGGTGCCAGCACCGCCGGGTCATAGGGCGGGGGGAGGTAGATGATCGCGAGGTCCAAGCCCTCCTCGCCCAGCGCACCGGCTTCGCCGACGACCTTGGCGTAGTCACGATCCTCGCCGAGCCGAACGTGAGCAGAGAGGGTGATCTCCTTCGGGTCGCGGCCAATGTCCGCGCAGCGGGCGGCGAGCACGTCGCGCTTGTGAGCGAATTCCTCGGGCGTTCCGCCGACGAAGTTCCAGTGATCGGCGTACTTCGCGGTGATGGGCAGGGTGCGCTTCTCACCGCTGCCGCCGATGCAGATCGGCGGGTGCGGCTGCTGCGGCCCCTTGGGCTCGTTGCGGGCGTCCTTCAGCTGGTAATACTTGCCGTCGAAGGTCGTCGAATCCTTGGTCAGCAGGCTGGTCAGGACTTCGCAGGCCTCTTCGAAGCGGTCGAAGCGCTCCTTGATGGTGCCGAGTTCGATGCCGTAGGCGCCGGACTCCTCCTCGTTCCAGCCGGCACCGATGCCGAGCTCGAGGCGACCGTTGGAGATGACGTCCAGTGCCGCGGCCATGTTGGCCAGCACGGCGGGGTGGCGGTAGTGGATGCCGGTGACGAGCACGCCGACGCGCAGCCGCTTGGTGGCCTGGGCCAGGGCGGTCAGGGTGATCCAGCCCTCGAGGCACGGGCCCGACGAGTCGGAGAAGATCGGATAGAAGTGGTCGAACGTCCAGCCGGATTCGAAGACGTCGATGTCGTCGGCGGTCTGCCAGATCGGCAGCATCTCGGACCAGGTGGTGTTCTGCGGTGAGGTCTTGAAGGCGAATCGCACTCGGCCAAGCTTAGACCCGCAGGCTGGACGGTGCCTTCTGCGCTTCGCACGAGGGCTCGTCGACGAGCGATGACTTTTGGGTCCGGCCGGGGTCGGTATGGGCATGATCGACATGACTTCGGCCTCCGTGAACACGACTGCCGTCCTGGCTGCTGTGAAGGACGACCAACTAGACGCGCGTACCCCGTGCGAGAAGCTTTCGCTGGGTGAGGTGATAGCCCACGTGGGCGGGCTCGGCGTGGCCTTCGCCGCGGCCGCGCGAAAGGACCTCGGTGAACTCACCGACTCGCCACCGAAGCACGGTGGCTACCGCCTGGACGACGGCTGGCGGGAGCAGTACCCGGACAACCTGGCCGGGCTCGCCGAGGCGTGGCGCGACCCCGGCGCATGGGAGGGCATGACCCGCGTCGGCGGCGTGGACCTTCCTGGCGAGGTATGCGCGATGGTCGCGTTGACCGAGGTGGTGATCCACGGCTGGGACGTCGCCGTGGTCACCGGACAGGACTACCGGGTCGACGACGAAGTGGCCGAGGCAATGCTGGTGCACATGACCGGATTCACGGCCGATGGACCGATTGATGGGCTGTTCGGTCCCCCCGTCGAAATCGGTTCTGATGCAACGCCGTTCGAACGTTCGCTGGCACTCAGCGGTCGCGATCCGAGTTGGCGGCTAGCTCGGCGCGACTAGGGACGTCAGTTCGGTTCCGTCGCCGGACAATTGGACCAGGGTGGTGTTGATCCGCCAGACGTCGCGAAACGAGCCGATCGGGGACTCGATCTGCCATAGGACGTCGCAGGTCGCGAGGTCGATCCCCCTCGTCACGAGCCCGATGTTGGGATTGCCGTCTTCGAACACACCGACCTTGCTGTCAGAGGCGACGTATCCCGAAAGGGAGAAGGAGCATGCCCTGCCCTTTACTCCCGTGTGCAAATCGTACTGCTGCGTACCGGTGTCCCCCGACGGCTCGT
>NZ_JBOGDD010001227.1:0-2401 GCF_050701675.1 Mycobacterium sp.
GTCTTGCCCGAGGTACCCGTCACGCCGATCACGCGGACGCGCTCCGACGGCCGCCCGTAGACCCCAGCGGCCAGCTCGCCGAGGACCGCCCTCGGAGCTGGGTGCACCAGCACGGGCACGTCAATGCCTGCCATGGCCGCCGCCCCGGCCTGGTCGGTGAGCACCGCAACGGCCCCAAGTCGCACCGCGTCCGCGGCGAATCGGGCGCCGTGCGACGACGCACCAGGCAGGGCGGCGAACAGATCGCCCTGGTGGACGTCCTGGCTTCGCAACGTCACGCCGGTGACCCGAACCCGCGCCCAATCCGCTCCGGTAGAAGCCACCACCGGAACGGCTCGTACGCGCTCGGCCAACGCGGCTACGCCTTCACCGGCAGGACGCGAGGGACGCAAGTTCATGGCCATGACACCCTACCGGCCCGTCGGGAGCCGTCCCTCTCTCAACCCTGCAGGACGAGTGGCGCACCAGGGTCCGGCGACAGCGGCACGTTCTCGCGCTGCAGGAGCCAGGCCGCGATGTTGTGGATCAGCGGTGCTGCCGTCGTTCCCGGAGAGCCGTCCGCCGTGCGGTGCGGGTTGTCCATCATCACTCCGACGACGTAACGCGGATTGTCCGCAGGCACCATGGCGGCGAACGTGATCCAGTAGACGTCGTCGTAGTAGCACCCGCAGCCAGGGTTGATCTGTTGTGCGGTACCGGTCTTGCCTGCGAGCTGATACCCGTCGACCGCCGCCCCGGAGCCGGTACCCTGCTGCACACCCGTGGGATCGTGTTGAATGGTGGCCCGCAACATGTTCCGCACGGTCTGCGCCGTCGCCGGCGACACCACGCGGACACCATCCGGCCGAGGCTCGTCGGCGTGGGTGCCATCAGAGGCGATGGTGGACTTGATGATCCGCGGCGGGATGCGGACTCCGTCGTTGGCGATCGCCTGATACATCCCGGTCATTTGCAGCAGCGTCATCGAAAGGCCCTGTCCGATGGGCAGGTTCGCGAATGAGCTGCCCGACCACTGGTCGACCGGCGGGACCAGACCCGAGCTTTCGCCTGGCAGTCCAACACCGGAGCGCTGCCCGAGACCGAACTTGGCGGCCATGTCGGCCCACCGATCCGGGCCGACGCGCTGCGCCAGCATCAGCGTGCCGACGTTCGAGGACTTACCGAAGACGCCGGTGGTGGTGTACGGCATCACACCGTGGGACCACGCGTCGTGCACGGTCACCCCGCCCATGTCGATGGAGCCGGGTACCTGAAGCACCTCGTCGGGGTTCGTGAGACCGAACTCGATGGCCGAGGACGCCGTGATGATCTTGTTCACCGAGCCCGGCTCGAACGGCGACGTCACCGAGAGGTTGCCGAGCTCGCGGTCCTGCTGCCTGCCGACGTCCTGGCTCGGGTCGAACGTGTTGTCGTTCGACATCGCAAGGACTTCACCGGTTTTGGAGTCGAGCACCACCGCGGAGACGTTCTTGGCTCCGGAAAGGTTCTTTGCCTGCTGGACCTGTTGCTGGACGTAGAACTGGATGTCGTCGTCGAGGGTGAGCTGGATCGTCGAGCCGTTGGCCGCGTCGTGCCTGTTGCGGTAACTGCCGGGAATCACCACGCCGTCAGAACCACGGTCATACGTCAGCGATCCGTCGGTGCCCGAAAGCTTGGAGTCGAGCGAGTCCTCGAGGCCCAGCAGCCCGTGGCCGTCCCAGTCGATGCCGCCGACGATGTTCGCGGCAAGGGACCCGCCTGGGTACTGCCGGATGTCCTGGCGCTCTGCGCCCACCTCGGGGTACTTCGTGGTGATGGCATCGGCGATCGCCGGGTCGACCGCCCGCGCGAGGTAGACGAAGGAATCCTTCCCGACGAGCTTCTTGTAGACGGTGTCGGCGTCGGGCCGGTTGTTCAACAGCCCCGCCACACCCTTGGCGATCTCGCGCAGCCGCTTGGCGGGCTCGGGCGCCTGTGGCGACTTCGCCTGGGCCTCGACCAGCTGCTTCTGGACCCTGACCGGCTGAAACGTCAACGCGCGCGCCTCGGTGGTGAAGGCCAGTTTGTCGTCGTTGCGATCGACGATGCTTCCGCGCAGTGCCTTTTCGACGTCGGTGACCTTGAGCTGACTCGCCGCCTCCGCGCGCAGTCCCTCGGCACGCGGCACCTGAAGCATGAAGAGCTGGGCCGCCGCCAGCACCAGGACGAGCAGGATGACGCCGTTGCCCACCCTGTGCCGGAAGACGAAGGAGGCGCTGCGCAGTCCGTCGTCGGCGATGGCCTTGCGCGTGCGGCGCACCTTGGCGGAGTGCGGGGCGCCTGCGGGGGGGCTCGTCGCCTGCGCCTTCGCGCGATCTTGGCTGCGACTCATGCCGGAGCGCCTGGCACGGGTGCCGGGGGCGCCTGGCCCGCGTCGGGCGGC
>NZ_JBOGDD010001228.1:0-3457 GCF_050701675.1 Mycobacterium sp.
GCCAAGGGCTTCGGTCAACGAGCGCGGCGGCAGCGACGTCCTGGTGCCCGGATACCTGTACAACTACTCGCTCGACGCGAAGGCGGCAGGGGCCGACCTCATGCCTACGGCTACCGCCGTCGCCGACGCGCTCCGGCCGTTCGACCCGACCATGGATGCCCAGCGACTCGCCGAGACTGCCAGCTCGTCGCCTCGGCCACTGGACCTCATCACGCTCCGTCAGTCAGACCGTGACGCGGTGGCCGCCGCGATCGGCAACAGGCCCGGCGTCGTCATCACACCGCGAGCCGAACTCCTACCGACCGACGACCGCTTCGCCCCCGACATCATCAATCAGGTGAAGAAATCGGTCGTCGACGAGCTCGACGGTCAGGCGGGCTGGCGGGTCGTCAGCGTCAACCAGAACGGCGCCGACGTCGACGTGCTCGACGAGACACCAGGCGCCCCTGCCCCTTCGGTGACCATCAGCCTCGACCGCTCCGTACAGAACGCCGCCCAGGATGCGGTCAACATGGTCGGCAAGAAGGCGATGATCGTGGCGATCAAGCCGTCGACGGGCGAGATCCTCGCCGTCGCGCAGAACGCCGCCGCCGACGCCGACGGGCCCACGGCCACCACGGGCCTCTACCCGCCAGGGTCGACGTTCAAGATCATCACGGCCGGCGCCGCGATCGATCGCGACATGGCAACGCCCAACACACTTCTCGGCTGTCCCGGCCACATCGACATCGGCCAGCGGTCGATCCCCAACTACGGCGGATTCGATCTGGGGACGGTGTCGATGTCACGAGCATTCGCGAACTCGTGCAACACGACGTTCGCCGAGCTGGCGAGCAGAATGCCCCCGAGAGGTCTGACGACCGCGGCCGCGCAGTACGGAATCGGCACGGACTACGTCGTCGACGGCATCACGACGGTGACCGGGTCCGTGCCTCCGACCGTGAACCTCACCGAGCGCACCGAGGACGGCTTCGGTCAGGGCAAGGTACTCGTCACGCCATTCGGCATGGCGCTCGCCGCGGCGACGGTCGCGGCCGGCAAGACGCCCGTGCCGCAGTTGATCGAAGGCAGCCACACCGAAGTGGCGGCCGGTGACACCCCGTCCATCACGCCGAAGATGCTCGACGGGCTGCGACCGATGATGCAGCTGGTGGTGACCAACGGCACCGCCAAGGAGCTCAACGGCAGCGGCGACGTCCGCGGCAAGACGGGTGAGGCCGAGTTCGACGGCGGGTCGCACGCCTGGTTCGCCGGCTACCGCGGTGATCTCGCGTTCGCGGCCCTGATCGTCGGCGGTGGCAGCTCCGAATACGCCGTGCGGATGTGCAAGGACATGCTTGGCGGGATGCCCCCCGACTACCTCGCCTGAGTAACCTGGTTCGCAGGAGGGTGGCAATGACCAGCATCAACTCGGGTATCGGCTCGGAACTCGGCGTGGAGGCCGTCGGAGGGCAGGAGCGTAGCGACCGGGGAAATCACACCGCCCTGCGCATTTCCGACGCCGACCGCAACGGAACGTTGCGCCGGCTGCACAACGCCGTGGCGCTCGGACTCATCGACATCGACGAGTTCGAGGAGCGTTCGGGCGCCGTATCGCAAGCCCGGCTGCACTCCGAGCTCGCCGCGCTCGTCGAGGACCTGCCCGGCCCTGGTGCGATCGTCACGACCGCCACCGACCGGGTGGAGTTGCGCGGTGTGCTCGGCTCGCTGAAGCGTCAGGGCGAATGGATCGTCCCGACTCGGCTGTCGTTGGTGCGGCGGATGGGCTCGATCGACCTCGATCTCACCAGGGCCCGCTTCGCCGGGCCGATCGTGGTGATCGAACTCGACGTGAAGTTCGGCTCCGTCGACATTCGGCTGCCGGACGGCGCGAGCGCATCGATCGACGACGTCGAGGTGGTCGTCGGCAGCGCCCGCGACCATCGCAAGGATGCCCCGGCGGAGGGCACGCCGCACGTGATCCTCACCGGTCGCAGTGTCTGCGGCTCGGTCGACATCCGCGGACCGCGGAAGTCGTTGTTGCGCCGCGGTTAGCGGGCTTCGAGGACGGCGAACGTCAGCGTCGCCCTGGCAGCCAGGCGGTCCCGGCCCGCGTCGAAGACGTCGACGGACGTCACGATCAGTCGCCTGCCCGCCCGCACGACAGTGGCCTCGGCGCGAGCCGGACCCTGCACGATCGGCGCCAGGAAGTGCACGTTCATGTCCGCGGTGGTGACATCCCTGTCCGGCCCGGCGACGTTACCCGCCAATCGCCCCGCTGCGATGTCGATCAGGGTGGCGACCAGACCGCCCTGAATCGCACCGCGGACGTTGACCAAGTCGGGCCGGTTGTCCATCTCGATGACCAGGCGCTCGGCCGAGTCCTCGAGATCCCGCATGCCCAACCGGTTCAGCAGGTGTTCGCGTTCGGTCACCCGCCGAACGGTAGCACTCCTCTCTCATGAGGAGAGGGGCATTCTCGTCGCCTCGTGGCGCGGGCGACGGAGGCGTAGTAGCAGTTACGCTGGCGGGATGCCCGTACGCACCGCCCTTCGCCCCGGCGAGCTGTCCCCGACGCTGCCGGTGCCCAAGTCGATCCCACGCCCCGAATACGCATGGAAGTCGACCGTGCGCGAGGGCACCGAACCATGGGTGCAGACGCCGGACGTCATCGACAGGATGCGGGCCGCGGGGCGCATCGCGGCCAACGCACTGGCCGAGGCGGGCAAGGCCGTGGCGCCGGGTGTCACCACTGACGAACTCGACCGGATCGCGCACGACTACATGGTCGATCACGGCGCGTACCCATCGACGCTGGGCTACAAGGGATTCCCCAAGTCCTGCTGCACGTCGCTCAATGAGATCATCTGCCACGGCATCCCCGACTCGACCGTCGTGCAGGACGGTGACATCGTCAACATCGACGTCACCGCATATATCGACGGCGTGCACGGGGACACCAACGCGACCTTCCTGGCAGGCGACGTCTCCGAGGAGCACCGGCTGCTCGTCGAGCGCACCCACGAGGCGACGATGCGCGCGATCAAGGCCTGCAAGCCCGGCCGTCAGCTGTCGGTGGTCGGGCGTGTCATCGAGGCATACGCAAACCGGTTCGGCTACAACGTCGTTCGTGACTTCACCGGTCACGGCATCGGCACCACGTTCCACAATGGTCTGGTGGTGCTGCACTACGACCAGCCCGCCATCGACACGGTGCTGGAGCCGGGTGTGACGTTCACCATCGAACCGATGATCAATCTCGGGGCGCTGGACTACGAGATCTGGGACGACGGTTGGACGGTTGCCACCACGGACAAGAAGTGGACCGCGCAATTCGAGCACACCCTGGTGATCACCGACGACGGCGCCGAGATCCTGACGCTGGCCGACTGATCCGACCGTTGCCATGAGTGGCGCGCTCCTCGTTGCCGGCACCACGTCGGACGCGGGTAAGTCGATGGTGGTCGCCGGGCTGTGT
>NZ_JBOGDD010001229.1:0-5588 GCF_050701675.1 Mycobacterium sp.
GCTAGGCTACGCGCCCAGTTCGATTTCGTGTCTCGGGACGGATCCGAGAGGCGAAGAAGACGATGCGCCATGGCGATTCGCGTCGCTGAACACGGCATGGGCCTCGGGGCGGCCGATTCGGCGCAACGCCTCGTGTGCACCGGCGCCGAGCAGGCCCCGCTCGTCGAGTGCATGCAGCAGGCCGACGCTCAAGGCCCGGCCGACACCGTGGGCGGCGCCGACATCGGCGACACGGCGGCTATGGACGACCGAACCGCCCCTGAAGTACCCGACGTAGCCACCAAGGTCGTCGGTCAACGCGATGATCGCTGGACCGCGCGCCATCACCCAGCGGACCGCATCGGCGTGCCGCTCGCCGCGACGCAGTGCCGCGAGGGCGCACTCACTCATCGTCACGATGTCGCTGCACCCGATCATGAACCCGATCGAGGTCCGGTCTGACGTGGACAGGCCATTGGCGGCAGCGCCGATGTTCAGGTCATAGCTGACCGTCGCGGCGGCGCGGTCACGTGTGGCGAGCAGCGTCGCCGCTTCGGCGGCATCTGGCCCCCGCAAGACGGCACCCGATGAGTGCACGTGCAAGTGGCTACGCCGACGATCCGGCCTCGTAGGGGAGGTGAGCCGCAGGTCAGGCGGCTTGCCGAGGTACGCAGCCGGAAGGTGCTGGGCCGACAGTGACGGAATGTCGACGACCGTCGCTCCGAGTCGTCGGAGACGACGGTAGACGTCGGCCCGGCGCCCTCCGGTTCCCGTCGGGACCCAATGGCCGTTCACGACGGGTGCGGAGCCGTCGTCGATCACGAGGATCTCAGTTCCCATGTCACTTCCCAACTTCGCTTCATCGGTGTGACCCAGAGCACACCAGTGAAAGGGGTCCGCCGACATCGACCCAACGGGTGATCGGAGGGGTGGGATTGCCGCGGAACGGTGCGCGGCACCCAAGCGACCATGCACGTGGGTGAGCCGTAGACCGACTGGTGAGAACCGCGAAAGGTTCTCAGATGCCGTTGAGCGGCACCCAAGCTCAGTCGAACGGTAGTTGTCCCGCTTTGGGTTCGAACGGAGCAGTTTGAACCGTAAGGTGACGGCCCACATGCGTGATGGAAAACACACGCGTCGACCAAACCCCAACGGTCGGAGGAGATGTGGCGACGATGCTGATCGACGGTCACAACGATCTCGCGTGGGCGATGCGCCAGGAGTACGACGGCGACCTGGAGGCCGTCGACCTGACCGGGGTGGTGCCGAATCTGCACACGGATCTGAAGCGGCTGGAGGCCGGCGGCGTCACCGGGCAGTTCTGGTCGGTGTACGTGTCCCCGGAGCTCTTCGCCGGCCCCTCGGCAGTGGCCGCCACGCTTGAGCAGATCGACTTCGTACGGCGCTTCGTGGCTCGCTACCCAGACCGGCTGATGCTGGCGACGACTGCGGACGAGGTTGCGGCCTCGGGCGACCGGATCGCATCGCTGCTGGGCATGGAGGGTGGCCACTGCATCGACGGATCACTGGCGGTCCTGCGGATGATGCGCGCGTTGGGGGTGCGCTACCTGACCTTGACCCACAACAAGAACGTGCCATGGGCCGACTCGGCGACCGACGACCCAGTGCTGCACGGATTGTCGGATTTCGGTGAGGACGTCGTACGCGAGATGAACCGGCTCGGAATGCTTGTCGATCTCTCGCACGTGTCTGCCGACGTGATGCGGCACGCACTGCGGGTGACCGCCGCGCCCGCGATCTTCAGCCACTCCTCCGCCCGTGCGATCTGCGACCACCCTCGCAACGTGCCCGACGATGTCCTTGCGACGTTGGCAAAGAACGACGGCGTGTGCATGGTTACGTTCCTGCCCGCGTTCGTATCACCGGCGGTCACCCAATGGCACGCGGAGGCAAAGGCCGAGGCTCGACACCGTGGGATCCAGAAGGGCGAACCGGCGTACGACGCACTGATGACCGGGCTTGCGGAGCAGTCGCCACCGCCGGTCGCCACGTTGACGGACGTCGTGGCTCATATCGAGCACGTCCGTGCGGTCACGGGCATCGACCATGTCGGCATCGGGGGTGACTACATGGGGGCCGAGGCCATGCCCGAAGGCCTGGAGGACGTTTCGGGCTATCCGCGGCTGTTCGCCGCCCTGGCCGACCGCGGCTGGTCAAGCGCCGACGTAGCGAAACTCGCCGGCGAGAACATCTTCCGCGTGCTCAGAGCGGCCGAGGATGTGGCCGACCCGGCTGGCTAACTTCGCGGGCGACTGAGCCGGGAACCCGGTCGCCCCGAACCGTCCAAGGCTCCCCTTTGCTCGACTCGATCACACTTCGAGGAGGTATATGATCCACATCACACGATGCGCAGCGCTCAAAAGGGGCATGCCCGGAGTGCCCGCTCAGGCACCCGTGGCTTCGTCTATCAAGTCCAAGCACGCAAAGGTGGCCCCGATGTCAGGTGCACGGCTCGAATCGAAACCTCCCTCCACGACCAATACTGCGCTGTACGACGCGTGGGAAAGTTTCGTCAAGGGGGATGACGACGTCCGCGGCGTGCGGCCCGAGGTGGCCATCTCCTGGCAGCGATGTCGGGATCAGTACCGCGTCGACCCGTTCCTGTCCGAAGCGCCTGCAGCGGTCTCGGAGGTCGACCATTCCCTGGAGCACGATGTCGTCTTCGCGGAACTGGGTTTTCGTGCCGCAGCCATGGTCCACGAGGTGTCGAAATTCGGCATCGTGATCATCGCGGACGCCAACGGCCGAGTCCTGGCCGAGTGGGGTGACAAGGCCACCCTTTCCGTCGCCGCCGGGTCCGGCCTCGCGCCATGGTTTTGCTGGTCGGAGAGCGCGGTGGGCACGAACGGCATCGGCACCGCCCTCGGAACGCGAAACCCCCTGGTGATCAAGCGAGAAGAACACTGGTGTGAGGCCTTCCACGACTGGACCTGCGCGGGCGTCGCGGTGCGGGACGTGGTGAGCAAGGAACCGATCGCGAGCCTGAACATCTCGAGTTTGCGCGGTGACATGCCAGCGGCCGCGAGCACCTGGCTGGCGAACGCCGCCGCGCACACCGCGAGCAAATTGCGCAATTGCGCCCGAGATGGTGGTGCCGAACTGCTCGCCGCGTACAACCACGCCAGGGCGCGGTCGACTGACGCACTGGCCGCCGTAGATACGGCAGGCAAGGTCGTGATCGCCGATGGAACGGCGAGCGTGTCACTCGGTGTGCCGAGCAACAGTCCGGCAGTCGACCCGGCAGTGCGCTGGAATCCCACGCTCCCGGCATTCGTCGACGCCGTCCGGCACGCCAGCAAGCAGGCGAGTCACAACCCCGATTGGACCGGCACGACGCAGGTCTTCACCCATCTCGCCGACGAACCGATGCCGATCGGAATTCGTCCGGTGTTCCGCTACGGCAATCTGGTCGGCCACATGATCTCCTTCGGTGTCGCCGACGGTGAGCAGGTGCCGCGGACCGAAACAAGCCTGTACGCCGAGGAACATCCGCGTCGAGTGGTCGGGGTCAAGGGGAGCCGGATGGTGCTGCTGCGGTTGCCAGAAGTCTTGTTCGCCGAATCGGATGGCAACGAAGTGTGGCTGTCCACGGACCAGGGCAGGATGCGGGCCTCCTCGCCCGGCCTTGACAAGCTCGACAACGAGCTGACCCACGCCGGATTCCTGCGGGTACATCGCCGACACATCGTGAACCTGAACAGGATTCGCGAGGTCGAACGTCGAGACAAGGGCGAGCTGGTTCTCGTCATGGACGATCACGAGAACACGATGGTGCCGGTGTCCCGGCGGAACGTGCGCGCGGTGCGCCGTGCGCTCTGCATCTGAGGTTTAGAGAGCCCGGAAGGAAGGCCAATGCCCGAGAGCCCTGACGCTTACGTCAACAGGACCTACGACCAGACCATGTGCATGCGCGGGTCGCTCAAGCGGCGCAATCACCCCGCGGCAAGCGTGGATCAATGCGATTGGCCCCGCCAGCTCAACCTGAAGACGCTGGCTCGGCCCTGCCGCGCGGCCAATCCGATGGACGAGGACTTCGACTACGCCAAGGAGTTCCTGTCCCTGGACCTCGACCAACTGGCACGCGACGTGGACCAGGTGCTGACGACCTCGCAGGACTGGTGGCCCGCCGACTTCGGCCATTACGGACCGCTCGTGCTGCGGATGGCCTGGCACTGTGCCGGCACCTACCGCGTCGGTGACGGCCGGGGTGGCCCCAGCGCGGGGATGCAGCGCTTCGCCCCCTTGAACGGCTTTCCGGACAACCGCAACCTGGACAAGGCGCGCCAACTCCTGTGGCCGGTGAAGAAGAAGTACGGCCGCAAGATCTCCTGGTCCGACCTGATGGTCTTCGCGGGCAATCGCGCGCTGGAGTCGATGGGCTTCCCGTCGTTCGGGTTCGCCGGTGGCCGGGAAGACGTGTGGGAGCCCGACGAGACGTACTGGGGCCCGGAGGCCACGTGGTTCGCCGACGAACGACACAGCGGCGTCCGGGATCTGGACGAACCGCTGGCGGCCACTGAGATGGGGTTGATCTACGTCGACCCTCAGGGGCCGGCCACGGTGCCGGACCCGGTGGCGTCCGCGCGCGACATCCGTCAGACGTTCCGCCGGATGGGGATGAACGACGAGGAGACCGTCGCGCTGATCGCGGGCGGGCACACGTTCGGCAAGTCCCACGGATCGGCCGACCCTGGCAGCTGCCTCGGTCCCGAACCCGGAACCGCACCGCTGGAGGCACAAGGCCTTGGCTGGGCGAGCAGTTTCGGCACTGGCAACGCTGCCGACACCGTGACCAGTGGGCTCGAAGGGATATGGACGCCCACACCGACGAAGTGGGACAACAGTTTCCTCGAGACACTGTTCGCCTACGAGTGGGATGTGGCGCTCAGCCCTGCCGGGATGTGGCAGTGGGTGCCGCGCGGCGGTGCCGGGGCAGGCACCATTCCGGACGCCCACGACCCATCCAAGACCCATGCCCCGACGATGCTCACCACGGACCTCGCGTTGCAGGAAGATCCGATATACGAGGCGATCTCGCGGCGCTTCCTGGCGAATCCGGACCAGCTTGCGGACGCGTTCGCGCGGGCCTGGTTCAAGCTCACGCACATCGACATGGGCCCGATCGAGCGCTACCTGGGAGCACTGGTCCCGTCCGAACGGCTGATCTGGCAGCACCCGGTGCCAGAAGTCGATCACGAGCTCGTCGATGCCGACGACGTTGTCGCGCTCAAGACTCAGATCCTCCAGTCGGGCCTGTCGGTATCGCAACTCGTCTTCACGGCGTGGGCTTCGGGTTCGACGTTCCGAAACAGTGACAAGCGCGGCGGCGCGAATGGCGCGCGCATCCGTCTCGAACCGCAGCGGAGCTGGGAGGTCAACGAGCCTGAGACCCTGGTGACCGCGCTGGACACACTGGAGCAGATCCGCCAAGGGTTCAACGATTCCCATCGCGGGGGCAAGAAGATCTCGCTTGCCGATCTGATCGTGCTGGGTGGGTGCGCCGCGATCGAACACGCCGCCGCCAAGGCCGGTCACGACATCGAAGTCCCCTTCCGGCGGGGGCGTACGGACGCAACGCAGGAGTGGAC
>NZ_JBOGDD010001230.1:0-7683 GCF_050701675.1 Mycobacterium sp.
ATGCGGTGGAAGCGGACTTCGGTTTCCACCGCGCCGTGGCGGCCGTCAGCGGCAACCGGTTCTATCTCGACCTGCTCGACTCGCTTGGACCGATGGTGATCATGCTGGCGCGCACGCGACTCGGCGATGCACACTCTCACGCCGATGCGAGCCAGGTCGCGCGGCTGCGCCGTGAGCATGACGACGTGGCTGCCGCCGTCCTGGCAGGTGATCCCGACACTGCCAGAGCGGCGATGCGCGTCCACCTCGGCAACACCCGCAGGCGGCTCGACACGGGCCGTTGAGTCTCAGACCTTGAGATGCTCTGGGGTGTGGCCGGATTCGTGCCGCTCGCGTCCCGCCCGCCTGGCCTTGACGACGTGTCGGCCAAGGGGCAGCAGGATCAGTGCCAGGAAGATGGCCAGGATGGTGCCGGATATCGGTCGGGTGACGAACCCCGTCGGATCGCCGCCGAAGATCAGCAGAGACCGCCGCGTGCTCGACTCGATGATCGACCCGAGCACGAAGGCCAGCACCATGGGGCCTGGATCGAAACCGGCCTTCTTCATCAGGTAGCCGACGATGCCGAACGCCACCATCACGAAGATGTCGAAGGTCGAGTTGTTGATCGTATAGACACCCAGGATGGTGATGAGCGCCGTGATCGGCGCGAGGATCGCGGGCCGCACCCGCAGGATGCGTACGAACAGTCCCACCAGTGGGATCGACAGGATCAGCAGCAGGATATTGCCGATGTACATCGAGTTGATGACGCCCCAGAACACGTCGGGGTGCTCGTTGACGAGCTGCGGTCCCGGCGAGACGCCCAGAATCAGCAAGGCGCCGAACAACATCGCCATCGTGGCGTTGGCGGGCAGACCGATGGTGAGCAGCGGGATGAACGACGACGTGGCCGCCGCATTGTTCGCCGTCTCGGGGGCGGCCACCCCTTCGATCGCACCCCGGCCGAACCGCTCAGGGGTCTTGGAGCGGCGCTTCTCCATCGCGTAGGCCACGATCGACGACAACACCGCGCCGCCGCCGGGTAGCACCCCGAGCACGAACCCGATCACCGAACCGCGGCCGATGGCACCCGCCGACTGCCTCAGGTCCTTGCGTGAGGGCCATACGTTGCCCACCTTGGCCGGCACGTGTTCCTTGCCGTGTCGCTGCTCGAGGTTGTACAGGATTTCGCCGACACCGAACAAACCCATTGCCACGACGACGAAGTCGATTCCGTCGGCGAGTTGCAGGCTGTCGAACGTGAATCGGGACGCCCCGCTGAAGGTGTCGCGACCCACGGTGGCCAGCAGCAGGCCCACCGCGCCTGCGATCATCGCCTTGAGCTTGTTGCCGCTGCCGATGGTCGCGACGAGCAACACGCCGAGCAGCGCGAGCGCCGCATACTCCGGCGGCCCGAAGTCAAGCGCGACCTCGGCGATCACCGGGGCGAGCAGGGTAAGGCCGATGATCGAGATCGTCGCCCCGACGAAGGAGCCGATCGCTGCGATGCCCAAAGCCGTTCCGGCCCTGCCTTGTTTGGCCAAGGCGAAGCCGTCGAACACCGTGACGACCGACGACGCCTCGCCAGGCAGTCGCAGCAGGACCGAGGTGATGGTGCCGCCGTACTGGGCGCCGTAGTAGATGCCGGCAAGCATGATGATCGCCGACACGGGGTCGATCGTGTAGGTGATGGGCAGCAGGATCGCGATGGTG
Organism: Mycobacterium sp.; assembly: GCF_050701675.1. Classification (GTDB taxonomy): domain Bacteria; phylum Actinomycetota; class Actinomycetes; order Mycobacteriales; family Mycobacteriaceae; genus Mycobacterium. Next base: position 1,696 of record NZ_JBOGDD010001230.1, read on the forward strand.
GCCGCCGGGCCAAGACCGGGTAGCACGCCGATGATCATGCCGATGAGCACGCCGACCAGGCAGTACAGCAGGTTCGACGGCTGTACGACGAGGACGAACCCGTCGAGGAATGCGTTGAAGTTCATGGTCCAGTTCTGTTCAGAGCGAGATCAAGTGGGGCAACGGGATTCGCAGCGCGTAGAGGAAGAGGAGGTAGAACGCGGCGACGGTGACCACGCTGATCACGACGGTGTTGCGCCAGCTCTCACCGCCGAGGAACTTCAGCCAGACGACGCAGAGCAGAACCGCTGGGATCTCGAAGCCGGTGAGCGGCATCATCAGTCCGAAGGCGACGAACGTGACGGCGCCGATCACCGGGAGCATGCTGCTACGGGTGAAGGCCTCGGAGTCGGTCGGGCTGCGGCCGACCAAGAGCAGCACTGTGGACAACACGGCGATCAGCGCGCTGACGAGGAATGGCCACAGCCCCGGACCCGGTTCTCGAAGGGACCCAAGGCCGTAGCCGTACGCGAGCACCGCGCCGCAGACGCCCACCGCGAGCGCGACCAGAGCGCCGACGACCTGATACGCGGGACCGCCGGCCGGTGGCCGTTCCTCCTCCAACTCCTGAGCGACCTCTGCTTCGAGTTCGGCCAGGATGTCCACGGTGTGCGGGTGCGGCACCGGCTCTCCGGGGTCCTTCTTCTCCACCTCGGTCACGACTCAGGCCTCGTTACGAAGGCTGATGCCGTACTTCTCGATCAGATCGGCGTACCGCTTCTGGTCTTTCTTGAGCTGCGCGACCACCTCGTCACCGGACATCTCCATCGGCGTCAGACTGTTCTGCTTGTTGAATTCCTTGTAGGCGTCCGTCGCAAAGGTGGTCCTCATACCCTTGGCGATGGTGTCCTTGACGTCTTGCGGGGTGCCCTTGGGCACGGTCATGAACCTGTACTGCGTCACCTCGACGTCGAGCCCCTGCTCCTTCGCGGTCGGCACCTCGGGCAGGTACGCGATGCGGTCGGGTCCGAAGACCGACAGCGGAGTCAGCTTGCCCGCGCGGATGTTCTCGATCCCCTCGCCGACCTGGACGACGGCCACGTCGACCTGGTTGCCGAGGACGGCGGCGAGCGCAGGCGATCCGCCGTCGAACGGAACGGCCTGGGCCTTGACGTTGCTCGTCTTGAAGAGCAACGCGGCGGACAACTGCGCGCCGGTGCCGACGCCGGTCGTGCCGTACCGGACGACACGGGTCGCCTTCTTGAGGTCGTCGAGGTTGCGGTACCCGCTGGCCGGGTTCGTCACCAGCACGTAATCGTCGCGCGAGACACCTTGAACGACGTCGAAGTCGTCGATCTTGGTGACCTCGTCGGGGCTCACCGCCATCGGGGTGATGGTGAACAACGACGCATTCTGAATCGAGATGACCGAGCCGTCCGGCTTGGCACCGGACACCTCGGCGGCAGCGAGCGCACCGTTCGCGCCCTCGCGGTTGATCACCGGGAAGGACGCTTTGAGGTCGTCGCTGAGACCCTTCGAAACCGCTCGGCTGATCAGATCGCTGGACCCGCCTGCCGATGCGCCGACGTACATCTCGACGGTGCCCGACGGGTATCCGTCCCCGCCGCCACTGCCGGTGCTGTTCTGGACCCCGCCGCAACCGGTCAGGGTCAGGCCTGCGGTGGCAGCGACGGCGATGCCGGCGCGTAGGGTCCTGCGGTGTTTCGTGCTGAGCATGACAATCACTCCTCGTCGTGTGATCTGCACGGTCACGCACGATGTGTGTGGCCTCGGTCACTCAACGTAGGGAACTAGAGCAATACCTGTCCAAGCCTGATCTAGCATCACTTGATACCTTTTTTGGATCGCGTGTCATGCGACCCCGCGCCCCGTCCTCGCCGTCACCGAGAACCGCAGGTCAGGGGTGGCGCTCGGTCAGAACCAAGCGTCGCGCATGTCCAGCGTGGTGCGATCGAGCTCCTCCAGCAGGTCGAACTGTGGTGCCGTCTTGGGCAGCTCGTAGCGGAAGAAGTACCTTGCGGCTTGGCGCTTCCCGTCGTAGAAGTCGCCTGACCGACCGTCGGCGACGACGAACTGCTCCAGCCAGATCCACGCCATCACGACGTGCCCGAAGGCCTCGAGGTAGATGACGCTGTTGGCCAACGCCGCCTCGGTGTCGCCAGAGGCGAACATCGCGCGGGTCACCTCGAGCAGCCGCTGCCAGGACGACTTCAGTTGCGCGGCAAGCTCGGTCGCTTCGGCACCGGCGGCGTCGGCTTGCTGGAGTGTGGCGGTCACCGCCTTGCCCAACTCGGCGAGGCTGGCGCCCTCACGCTGAGTGACCTTGCGGCCCAGCAGGTCCAGGCTCTGAATCCCGTGGGTGCCCTCGTGGATCGGGTTCAGTCGATTGTCTCGGTAGTGCTGCTCGACGTCGTACTCGCGGGTGTAGCCGTATCCACCGTGCACCTGGATCGCGAGGCTGTTCGCCTCGAGACACCACTGCGACGGCCAACTCTTGGCCACCGGAACCAGGATGTCCAGCAGTAGCGTCACGCCCTCGGCCTCTTCGGCAGACTCGGGACAGCGCTGCAGATCGATGAGCCGCGTGCAGTACAGCCCAAGCGCAAGGCCACCTTCGACATATGCCTTCTGCGCCAACAACATTCGCTTGACGTCTGCGTGCTCGACGATCGGCACCTGCGGCGTCGACGGGTCCTTGGCCGACGCGAGGCGCCCCTGGGGACGTTCGCGCGCGTACTCGACCGATTTGAGGTAGCCGGTGTAGCCGAGCGACACCGCGCCCATTCCGACCGCGAGGCGCGCCTCGTTCATCATGTGGAACATGTAGATCAGCCCGCGGTGCGGTTCGCCGACGAGGTACCCGACGGCGCCCGCCTCTCCGCCTGGGGTGTGCCCGCCCTCCCCGAAGTTCAGCACCGTGTTGGTGATCCCCCGCTGCCCCATCTTGTGGTTCAGCCCGGCCAGCGTCACGTCGTTGCGGTCACCGATGGAACCGTCCGCCTCGACGAGGTACTTCGGCACGATGAAAAGGGAGATGCCCTTGGTGCCCGCGGGGGCACCGGGGATCTTCGCCAACACCAGGTTGACGATGTTCTCGGTCAGCTCGTGCTCGGCGCCCGATATCCACATCTTCGAGCCGAACAGCCGGTACGTTCCGTCGTCACGCGGCTCGGCACGGGTCAGGATGTCGGCCAGCGACGAGCCCGCCTGTGTCTCCGAGAGCGCCATCGTGCCCGTGAAGCGCCCGGCGAGCATGGGTTTGACGAACCTCTCGATCTGCTCGGCGTCGCCGAACTTGGAGATGAGGTTGGCGTTGGCGATCGTCAGCATCAGGTAGCCCGAGGTACTGACGTTGGCGGCCGAGACGTACGCGAACCCCGCCTGCGCCACGCAGGCAGGCAGTTGCGCGCCGCCGATGGCCTCGTCCATGCTGGCGCCGATCAGGTCGGCGTGGGCGAACGCGTCGATGGCGGCCTTGACCTCACCGATGACGGTGACGCTGGTGCCGTCGAAGGTCGGCTCGTTGGCGTCGCTCTTCTTGTTGTGCGGTGCGAAGTACTTCTCGGCCAGTTCCTCGCTGAGGTCGAGCACGCCGTCGAACGTCTCGCGGGAGTGCTCGGCGAAGCGTTGGCGCTTGGTCAGCTCGTCGACGCGAAGCCACTCGTAGAGCAGGAAGTCGAGGTCGCGCCGCGACAGCAGAGTGGACTTCATCGGCCTGCTCCTTCGACTATGCCGGGCCCGAAACGTCGATGCCGAGCGGCTCTTCGGTGCGCACGGCCTCGTCGCGGATCAAGCCGCGCAGCAGCGCCGTGCTGAACTCGACCGCGATCTCCTGTGCGGTGCGACGGCCCTGTGGCCGGAGCCAGCGGTAGGAGCCCAGCGTCATGCCGATGTAGCCAAGTGCCAGGACGTGGGAGTCGCAGTCGTAGAACTCGCCGCTCGCGATCCCCCTGTCGATCACGTCGCGCACGTGCTCGTAGACAGTGCTCTCGGCCTTGCGGATGTAGGCGACCTGCTCCTCGGTGAACCATTCGGTGATGTAGGGCGCCTCCTGGAAGTACACCGCCCCGCGCTCGACGTCGCTGGCGATGCCGACCAGGAGCCTGCGGGTGAAGTGGTAGATCATCTCGCGCGCCGACGCGCTGGGGTCGTCGTGCAGCGCGTCCATCGTGAAGTCGGCGGCGCTCTTGCAGATGTCGAACAGGATCAGCGACTTGCTGGCGTAGTAGTGGTACACCGTCGCCTTGTTGAGTCCGACCGCGTCGGCGACGTCGTCCATCCGGGTGCCGTGATACCCCCGCGCGGCGAACAGCTTGGTGGCGACGGCGAGCAGCTCCTCGCGGCGGGTCAGTCCGTTCCCTGGCGGGGCCGATGAGCCGCTTGCGCGAAGAGAATCAGATTCCGTGGACATGACGACTCACTATAGGTAGGCCGGACCTTCGCCCGGGGACCAATCAACTGGTTGGCCGCCAGTTTATCCAAATGGTCGTATCCGCTGTCCGCGGTGGTGCGATTCGGTCTAGACTTCGAGCAAAGTCGTCGCTCCTTGGAGGTAATGATGGATCCGAATCCGGACTACGACGCCAGCGACGAGATCGAGTACTTCTTCCAGTTCGTTCCGTGGGGTCTGCGAGGCGTCTACCCGCCCCCCGCCTACCCGCCGGTCTGAGCCGGCCTTCTGAACAACGCTCAACGGCGTCGACCCGCGGGTCGGCGCCGTTCGCGTGTCGACGTGTTCGAGACGGCTCGGCTAGGCCGCGGCCGCCTTCACGGCCTGGCCGACCTCGGCGCGCAACCGCGTGTACTCCGGTGAGCGCCTGAGCTCGTCTGGGTCGACTCCGGTGCGTGGTAGGTCGACAGGTAGGTCCAGCGCTACCTGTCCCGGCCTGCGGGTCAGCACGACGATCCGGGAGCCGAGGAACGCGGCCTCGTCGGCGCTGTGCGTGACGAATACCGTCGTGCGGCCGGTCTCGGCGCTGACCTGGCGGACGTCCTCCTGGAGCCGCTCCCTGGTGAGCGCGTCGAGAGCGGCGAACGGCTCGTCGAGAAGGAACAGCGGGGTATCGGCGGCCAGTGCGCGCGCGATCGCGACACGCTGCTGCTGACCGCCGCTGATCTCCCAGATCTTCCGATCGGCCGTACCTTCGAGGCCGACTCGGTGCAGCAGTTGGTCGCGGCGTTCGGCCCGCCGTTCGCGTGGCACCTTGGCGTACTTCAGCGCCAGGTCGACGTTGCCTCCCACGCTGCGCCACGGGAACAGCCGCGGCGTCTGGAAGACGACGCCCGCGCTGACGCCGGGGGTGGGTGCGCTTCCCGAGACGTTCACCTTCCCGGCGCTGGGTTCCTCGAACCCAGCGATGAGCCGCAGCAGCGTGCTCTTGCCGCAGCCCGACGCCCCGACCAACACCAGGAACGTGCCGGGGTCGATGTCGAGATCGACGGGACCAAGGGCGGTCACGTCCCCGTAGCGATGTGCGAGGTTCTCGATCCGCACCCCGCCGCGGACGTCACCGCTTACGCCTGCGGTCTGCTCACTGCTTGAGGGCATCGGGCAGACCCTTGGTGTAGATGGCGTCCTGCAAGGTCTTCAGCGGGGCGGCGGCAGGGATCTGCTTCTGCTCGGCCAGGAACTGCGAGGCACTCTCCAGGTTGGTCGCGATGTTGCCAGGGTTGCCGTCCGCACCGAGCCACTCCGGTGAGGCAACCTGCTCGGGCGTCAGGTAGACACCCTGCTTCAGCTGTCCCGCAACGACATCCTGAGACAGGCCGATCTCAGCGGCGATGGCCTTGGCCGCGGCGTCGGGATCGTCCTTGATGGTCGTGAGCGCGCGGGCCTGCTGCTGACGCCACTTGTCGACGACCTCGGGATGCGCGGCCGCAAAGTCGTCTGCGACGGCCGAGAGGTCCAGGGTGGGCTTGCCGTCCTTGGCGAGCTGGCGGCTGGTGATCAGGTCCTTGCCGTTCTTGCGCAGATCGTCCAGCGTCGGC
>NZ_JBOGDD010001231.1:0-1751 GCF_050701675.1 Mycobacterium sp.
ATCAACGATCGACCCGTGGTGATCGACTTCATCGTCGGCGCCGACGCCCAGGTCTGGCCGATGGTGGCCGCGGGCACGAGCAACTCGGAGATCGAGGCCGCCAAGGGAATCCGGCCGCTGTTCGACGACCAGGGCAACGAGGGACACGCCTGATGAGCATCCAGACCCACACCCTGTCGGTGCTCGTCGAGGACAAGCCCGGCGTGCTGGCGCGCGTCGCATCGTTGTTCTCCCGGCGCGGCTTCAACATTCAGTCGCTGGCCGTCGGCGCCACCGAACAGAAGAATCTCTCCCGGATGACGATCGTCGTCTCGGTGGAGGACTTCCCGCTCGAACAGATCACGAAGCAACTCAACAAGTTGATCAACGTGATCAAGATCGTCGAACAGGACGAGGTCAACTCGGTGTCTCGCGAGCTGGCACTGATCAAGGTCCGTGCCGACGCGGCGACCCGTGGACAGATCATCGAAGCGGTGAACCTGTTCCGCGCCAAGGTCGTCGATGTGTCGGCCGAATCGCTGGTGGTGGAAGCCACCGGCACGCCGGGAAAGCTCGAGGCACTGCTGGCGCTGCTGGAGCCCTACGGCATCCGGGAGATCGCCCAATCCGGCATGGTGACACTCGCCCGTGGCCCGCGCGGTATCTCGGGCGTCAAATAATGCAATTGCAGTAACGAACGAAGAGAAGGAAACAACAAGTGGCAGTTGAGATGTTCTACGACGACGACGCTGATCTGTCGATCATCCAGGGACGCAAGGTCGGCGTCATCGGATACGGCAGCCAGGGACACGCGCATTCCCTGAGCCTGCGCGATTCGGGCGTCCAGGTGAAGGTGGGTCTCAAGGAGGGCTCCAAGTCGCGCGAGAAGGTCACCGAGCAGGGCCTCGAGGTCGACACGCCCGCCGAGGTCGCCAAGTGGGCCGACGTCGTGATGCTGTTGGCACCCGACACCGCGCAGGCAGAGATCTTCAAGAACGACATCGAGCCGAACCTGGAGGCGGGCAACGCGCTGTTCTTCGGCCACGGTCTGAACATTCACTTCGACCTGATCGAGCCTGCCGAGAACATCACGGTCGGCATGGTCGCCCCGAAGGGCCCCGGCCATTTGGTGCGCCGCCAGTTCGTCGACGGCAAGGGTGTGCCCTGCCTGATCGCCGTCGACCAGGACCCCAAGGGCGAGGGCCAGGCTCTGTCCCTGTCGTACGCCAAGGCGATCGGTGGTGCCCGCGCAGGCGTCATCAAGACCACGTTCAAGGAGGAGACCGAGACTGATCTCTTCGGCGAGCAGGCCGTGCTCTGCGGCGGTACCGAGGAACTGGTCAAGGTCGGCTTCGAGGTCATGGTCGAGGCGGGCTACGCCCCCGAAATGGCCTACTTCGAGGTGCTGCACGAGCTCAAGCTCATCGTCGACCTGATGTACGAGGGTGGCATCGCGCGGATGAACTACTCGGTGTCCGACACCGCGGAGTTCGGCGGCTACCTTTCCGGCCCGCGCGTCATCGACGCCGACACCAAGGAGCGGATGCGCGCGATCCTGAAGGACATTCAGGACGGCACCTTCGTCAGGGAGCTCGTCGCAAACGTCGAGGACGGTAACAAGCGGCTCGAGAAGCTCCGCAAGGAGAACGCCGAGCACCCGATCGAGGTCACCGGCAAGAAGCTGCGCGACCTGATGAGCTGGGTGGACCGCCCGATCACCGAAACGGCCTGATTCGGCGTCAACGCGAGTCGTGGAGTTTCAACCGTGTTAC
>NZ_JBOGDD010001232.1:0-2418 GCF_050701675.1 Mycobacterium sp.
GGGTTCAACAGGTTCACCGCCGCAGCGAGGACTTCACCGACGTATCTGCCGCTGTCCCGGATCATGCGCCGCGCCTCGGCGTCACCCTCGTGCGCCAGTTCGACGACGTCGCGGAGATGCCGGACCGAGTGGCCCTGCTGCTGCAACGCCCCCACCATCGCCCACCCGCCTGCGATGGCCTCCACACAGCCGGTGTCCCCGCAGCGACACGGAAGTCCAAGTGCGGCAGCGATCTTGTTGTGCCCGAACTCACCAGCGGCCTGTACGGCACCGCGCTGCAACACCCCGCCCGCGACGATGCCCGCACCGAGGCCGCTGGAGGCCTTGATCACCAGTACGTCGTCGTAGCCTTGGCGCTCGACGGCGGCAATCGCGTTGGCGTCGTTGTCCAGCACCACGGGAACGCCCGAGAGTCGTTGCAGCTCGCTGAAATACGGTCGCAGCTCGACACCATCCCAGCCGCGCAGGATCGGCGAGTCGCGGCTGCAGCCCCGGTCGCGGTCGACGGTTCCCGGCAGGCTCAGCCCGACCCCGTAGACCGGAACGGCCGCGTACTCCTGGAGCATCACGTCGAGCCGTTTGACGATGTCGGGCATCAGGTCGTCCGGGCCGAGCGCGACCTCCTGATCGATATCGGTGATCGAGAGCACCTCGCCTGCCAGGTTGCACACCGCGAGCCGGGTGCGACTGATGCCGACAGCGACCGAGAGCACCACGCCTGCCCCGACGTCGAAGGACAGCATCGTCGGCGGGCGGCCGCCGGTCGACGGCGCCTGCTCGCGTTCGGCGACCAGGCCCAGCGTCGTCAGAGCGGCGATCCGTGATGCGACGGCGGTGCGGGACAAACCGGTCAGGTGACCGACGTCGGTACGGGTGACGTCGCGATGCTGCCTGATGAGCGCGAGGACATCGCCGACGGAATTCCTCCCGTCGCTTCGCTCGCCCCTGATGGCCCTCCCGTCGCTTCGCTCGCCCCTGATGGCCATGTCATCGATTGAACCCGAGAAACGTAAGCCTCGCCACTTTTGTGTCACAAAAGACAAAAGTCGGTTTGAAGAACGGCATAAGTGCGGCTACCGTTAGCCCGGTGACAAGATCACTGGAACGACCTCTGCTACCGATGTCCGTGGTGTCGCCACCGCCATCCGTGCGGTGGCTTGCGGTATTCGCCCTCGCCGTCGGCGGCTTCGGCATCGGCACCACCGAGTTCGTGGCGATGGGCCTGCTGCCCGACATCGCCTCGAGCCTGAACATCACCGAACCGATCGCCGGACACGTGATCTCCGCCTACGCCCTCGGCGTGGTCATCGGCGCCCCCGTCATCGCCTCCCTCACCGCGCGCGTGCCCCGCAAGACCCTGTTGCTCGGGCTGATCGCGGTCTTCACCCTCGGCAACCTGGCCAGCGTCCTGGCGCCGACATACGGCACGTTGATGGCCGCACGCTTCGTCTCGGGCATCCCCCACGGCGCGTTCTTCGGCGTCGCCGCACTGGTCGCCGGGCACCTGATGGGCCCGAAGAACCGGGCGAAGGCCGTCGCACACGTGATGACGGGTCTGACCGTCGCGACCGTCCTCGGCGTACCCATCGCCTCCTGGCTGGGTCAAGGACTCGGCTGGCGCAGCGCGTTCGGACTGGTCGTCGTCATCGGCGTCATCACCCTGACGGCCCTCTGGCACTGGCTGCCCGATCTGAGCGCCATGCACGCCACCAGCCCCCTGACCGAACTCAGCGCGCTCCGTCGACCGCAGGTGTGGCTGGCGCTGTTGATCGGCATGGTCGGCTTCGGCGGCATGTTCGCGGTCTACACCTACGTCAGCACGACGCTTACCGACGTGTCTGGCCTTGCGCTCGGACTGGTTCCGTTGGCGCTCATGGTCTTCGGCCTCGGAATGGTGGTCGGCAACCTGGTCGGCGGGAAGATGGCCGACATCTCGGTGGTCGGCAGTCTGTACGCCTCGATCACCACACTCGGTGTCGTCCTTGCACTGTTCGTCGTCGCCGCGCGCAACCCGTGGACGGCGATGCTCGGGCTGTTCCTCATCGGTGCGGCAGGCTCGGCGATCGGCCCTGCCCTGCAGACCCGTCTGATGGACGTCGCCCACGGCGCCAAGACCCTCGCTGCCGCTCTGAACCATTCGGCCCTGAACATCGCCAATGCGACGGGCGCCTGGATCGGCGGAGTGGTGATCGCGGCCGGATACGGCTACACCGCGCCCGCCGCGACCGGCGCACTGCTTGCCGCGGCAGGACTCGTGATCCTGACGATCTCGGTGCTGCTGCAGCGGTGGACGGCCAAGCGCTGATGGCGCCCAGCGAGAGTCATCCCACCGAGGACGACACCGCGCAGTGGTGCCTCAGCCTCCACTTTCTGAGCCTGCACAAAGACGTGGTTCTGCGGCCGTCGATGACACCGACG
>NZ_JBOGDD010001233.1:0-1751 GCF_050701675.1 Mycobacterium sp.
GGAATGAACCGGGCGTGACGCGGCTTTCCCGTCTCCCGCTCGTTCAACTCGGCCAGCTCCTCGGCGGCGGCACTGACAGCGGCAGCGGCCGCGGACAGACAGGCTGCCCGCTCGGCGGCAGGGGTCCTGGCCCAAGCGCGGCTGGCTTAGCGGGCCCGTGCGATGGCGTTCTCACCGAAGGTGTATTCGCCTCGTGGTTGGGCACGCTGAGGGAATGGGTGTCGTCGTGGTCGGCCAGGTGGGTCGGGACTTGGCTCTGCGCACGGCACGTTTCCCGGCTGAAGGCGGCACGGAGCCGGTGATCGAGCGCCTCGAGCGGCTCGGCGGCAAGGGCGCCAACCAAGCCGTCGGCCTGGCGCAACTGGGCGTGCCGGTGAGCTTGGTCGGAGTGGTTGGCCACGACACCGCTGGCACCGCGGTGGCGGACGAAGCGGCTCTCGACGGCATCGACGTCGCCGACGTCATACAGCGCGGCAGCACCGCACTCTTGGTCACCCTCGTCGACCGTCAGGCGCGACGTCGGCTGTTCGAGGACGTTCCCCGGTCGGCACTGCTCACCGCCGAGGACATCGGTCGGGCCGCCGTAGCGATCGATTCCGCGGATACCGTATCGATCCAACTGCAGCAACCCGCCGACGCCGTATTGGCCGCCGCGAGCCGCGCCAGGCGGGCAGGCGCCCGGGTGATCACGGACGGCGTTGTCGGGCCGGAGTCTGTCGACGAGTTACTTGCCTCGGTGGACGTCCTGCGCGCGGATGCCAAGGAGGCCGAACTGCTTGCAGGTGAACCGCTTCGGTCCGTCACCGAAGCGTTGGAGCTGGCGAAGCGCTTGCTAGAGGCCCATCCGGAGTTGGTGGCACTCGCGATCCCCGAAGTGGGTGATCTGCTCGTCTGGTCAGGCGACAGCCACCTCTACCCGGTGTCGAAGACGCCGACGGTCGATCGCACGGGCGCCGGCGACGCCTTCATGGCGGGTCTGGTCACAGCACTGCGCGACGGCGCCTCCCCTGTCGACGCTGGCGATCTCGCCACCAGAGCGGCCGCCGCCACCGTGACGCACCTAGGTGGACGCCCTGACTTGGCGCATCTGGTGCGCCCGCAAAGGGGGTGAGGGTGCTGAAGATGCCCGGCACACTCGGCTGACGTCAACACCGCTCGCCGTCGCGGCGGCCTAGGACGGATGCAGCAGGAACTCGACCAACACTTCGGTCATCGCCGGAATGGCGTCGCGGGTGATCACTTCGTAGCCGTGGGTGCTCAACGTCGGCAGGCAGAGTAGGCCAGCCTTGGCCGACACCCCGGTGGCCTTGGCATGCGATGCGTCCGATTCGAATGCGCCGAGTACCGCCGCCTGTGGCGACAGGTCCAACTCCTCGGCGACGGCCATCAGTCGGTCCGCGACGTCCTTGTCGTAGACGCAGAGCGCATCGCTGAAGGCGATGATGGGACCGCCGCTGACACGTGTCCCGTACTCCTTCTCGGTCGGTCCCACCTCGAGCGCGAGGGTGAGATCACCCGGAAGTGTGCGACTGGCGTACGCGCCGCCTACACCGCCGACCTCCTCGTTCGTAGTGAACACCAGGTAGACGTCGTTCGGCGGGCGCTCGGCACGCCCTCGAAGCGAGCGCGCCGCCCGTAAGAGGGCGGTGATCGGCGCACGGTCGTCCATGAAGTAACCGCCGAGGTAGTCGCCGACCTCGACCAGTGCGCGCTTGCTGCGTTCCACGCAGACGCGCGTCCCCGGACGAATC
>NZ_JBOGDD010001234.1:0-4078 GCF_050701675.1 Mycobacterium sp.
GCGCCAGAGTGGTACAGCGCGGGCGGCTCGGTGTCGGCGTCCGGTGGCGCGAACTGCAGTGTCTCACCGGCCGCCACGACGACGTCTTCGAAGATCGCGGTTCCGGTGCCGGTGGCGCGCTGCCCCATACCGTCCCAGTCGTCGAGAACCGTCACGCCGGCGCGGTCGGTGGGGACCAGCGCGATCACCGTCGCGCCGTCGGGGTTGCTCGCGAGCACCTCGGCGTAATCGGCGTAGAGCGTGCCGGTGGTGAAGTACTTCGTGCCGTTGAGCCGGAAGCCGTCGCCGTCCGGGGTGAGCTGGGTCTTCCAGGTGAACGCGCCGGCAGGTGTCGAACCAATCTCGGTCGATGCGTTGCCGACGATCTTGCCGCTCAGCGCCAGGGCGATCACCCGCTGGCGTTCCTCGGCACCGAGTCGCAGCCGCTCTTCGACGTGCGCGAAGTGGCCACGCAGGATGTGCGCGACGTTCACGTCAGCAGTCGCCAACGCGATGACGGTCGCGAACAGTTCGCGAAGGCTTGCGCCACCACCGCCGTCTGCGATCGGTATCCGGAGTGCGCCCAGCCGTGCCTGCCGGACCAGATCGATTGCAGCAAAGGGCCGCTCACCGGTGCGCTCGCGTTCGAGTGCACCCTCGCCGATGGCGGCGATCAGCGCGGTCAGCCGGTCCGAGCCGACGGTGACGGGTCCGGCCGATGTGGACGTGTCGAGGGATGTCATTTCACGATCAGCTTTCGTTGTGACGCCATGGTGAAGACTGCGGCGACGATGATCACCAGTCCCTTGATGATGGTCTGGGTATAGTCGGCGGCGCCGATCTGGTTGAGCCCGTTGGAGAGTACGGTCAAGATGAGCACCCCGAGCACCGTACGCCCCACACCTCCGACGCCGCCGGAAAGTGCCGTGCCGCCGATGACGATCGCCGCGACCGAGTCGAGCAGAATCGTCGAGCCCGTCGTCGGACCTGCCGCGCCCAGCTGTGCGGTGAGCAGCAGCCCGGCCAACCCGGCGGTGATACCCGAGACGATGAAGATGAGCACTTTCACCCGCCGGGTACTCACACCCGCAAGCTCGACGACGCGCTCGTTGCCACCGACGGCATAGACGTAGAGACCAAACCTGGAGCGGCGAGCGAAGAACCATACGACCAGGAACGCGACGACGGCGATGAGTGCCGCGTTCTGGATGTTCGGGATGAGCTGCCCGATGGCCAGGTCGCGGATGCCCTGGTCGGTGAAGTTGATCGTGCTGCCCTGCAGGATGGTCAGCCCGATGCCGGCGAAGAGCGACAACGTACCGAGGGTGGCGATGAACGACGGGACTCGGCCGTAGGCGAACACCACCCCGTTCAGGAGGCCGATCGCCGCACCCACCACGACGGCGACGAGCAACACCACGATGGGGCTACCGATGCCGGCGTTGATCAGCGATGCCAGCACCGCGCCGGTCAGCAGTGCGATGGACCCGACCGACAGGTCGACGCTGCCCGCGATGATCACCAGTGTCGCGCCCAACGAAGCGAGGAGCAGAATTCCCGCCTGTCCACTGATGAGAGTGAGGTTGGCCGCACTGAGGAACGCCTCGGCGCGCACGGCGAAGAACACGATGAGCGCCAGCAGCGCTGCCAGCGGCAGGATGTCGCGAACGACGTTGACACGCTTGAGAACCCCTGCCCGCGGTGCGCCGGTGGCGGAGGCGGGCGCAGGGACGTCGACGGCACGGGGCGGAGGACTGAGTTCGGTGGTCATGGCATCATCCGACGGTAGTAGGGGCGGTGTTGGTGGCTTTGGAATGGGACTCAGCGCCGGGAATCATCCGGGCGACGAGGTCGTGTTCGTCCGGCTTGGCGCCGGGTGGAGCGTCGACGGTGGCGGCGATCCGTCCGTTGGTGATGACGACGATCCGGTTGGACAGCCCGATCAGTTCGGGCAGGTCATCGCTCACCAGGACGATCGCGGTGCCTGCGGCCGCGACCTGACGCAACAGGTCGTAGATGCCTTCGCGCGCACCGGTGTCGACGCCCTGGGTGGGCTCGTCGAGGACCAGTACGTCGGGCCGACGCAACAGCCACTTCGCGATCAGGACCTTCTGCGCGTTACCGCCCGACAGTGAGGACACTGGCGCGTCGATGTCCTCGGTCACGATGCCGAGCTCGTCGACGAAGCGCTCGGTCACCTTGCGCGCCCGGCCGACGGCCCACAGCCCAACTCGCTTGGTCGCGAATTGATCATGTAGAGAGGCCAATTGAACGTTGTCGACGATCGACGCCGACGTGATCAAACCCTTGTCGGCCCGATCCGGTGGCACGTAGGCGATGCCGGCTCGGACGTGGTCCCCGATGGAGCCCGACACCTCCTGCCCGTTGACGCGCACCCGCCCCGCCGTCGGCCGCACGACACCCGCGATGATCTCGCCAAGCACCCGCTTGCCAGAGCCTTCAGTGCCCGCCAGGCCGACGATCTCGCCAGGCGCCACCTCGAATGACGCCTCACGCAGGACGCCGGCTCCTGCGACCGATTCGACGACCAACCGCGGCGACGTGTCAGCCTGAAGTTCACGCTGGGCGTGCTCGCGGTAGTAGTTCTCGGTCCGTATCCGCCCGACCATCAGCCGGTGCAGTTCACTCTCGTCGGTGCCCTTCGTCGGCCGATGCCCCACCGACTCACCGTCCTTGAAGACGGTGACCCGGTCGGTGGTCTGCAGAATCTCCGGCAACCGGTGCGAGACGAAGACGACAGCGGCCACGCCTCGCAGCCGTTCCAGCAGTCGCAGGAAGTTGTCCTCGTGCTCCTGGTCCAGGGCGGTGGTCGGCTCGTCGAAGAGCACCAGCGGCCGCGCGACCTCGAGCAGCTTGGCCAACGCGGTCACCCTCGCGATGTCGACGCTCTGCTTCTGACCGGGAGTCAGCGAATCAGTCGGCAACGACACGTCGATACCGTCTTCCCCGGCCTCGTGGAGCGCCTCCTCCGTCGCGCGCTTCAACCTCCGACGGTCCAGACCGCCGCTGCGCGAACGGAACAGGTGTTCCCAGCCGAAGAACGCGTTCTCGTAGACGGCCAGCGAGTCGACCAGCGCCGCCTCCTGGAACACCCGGAAGATGCCGAGCCGGTTGGCCTCCTGATAGGTCTTCGGCGAGATCTCCCGGCCATCCAGCCGCAACGATCCCGAGTCGTAGGGCAACACCCCCGACACGATGTTGAGGATCGTGCTCTTGCCTGCGCCGTTCTCACCGATCAGTCCGACGACCTCGCCGTCCCCGACATCCAGGTCGACGCCCTTGAGCGCGCGGTTGGCTCCGAAGGACTTGACGATGTTCCTGGCCTGCAGCCGTGGCTCCGATGTCTGCGTGCTCAACGGTCACACCTTCCCGTACGGTGACGGCCCGAGCACCGGCGACCGGTAGTGCTCCTTGTAGAGCGCGCGAACCCGGTCGAACTCACCGTTGCGCTGAGCCTTCAGATAGGCATCCGGATACTGGAATCCCTTGGGTTTGGGCACATCCGGCCAGATGAGGTCGAGATTCTCGACCGGGTAGCCGTCGAACTGTAGGTCGAAGTCGTTCGGGTGCTCGGTGCGCGACAAGAGCTTGACGTCGAACGACTCACCGATCGGTTTGTCCACGTAGCGGGCCTTGAACGCCTCGACGTTGGCTCGGGTGATGATCTCGGCGTGCCAGCCGTAGAACCGCTCGGCGGGTTCAGGTTTCCAGCCGCGTAGCCGGTCGTGGAACTGTGCCAGTGTCACGAAGGACGGGTAGGCGGGGACGTTGCCGGTGGTCACCAATTGCTTGCCGGCCAGCACCCGCTCGATGCCTGCCGTCGAACCGTTGGCCCCCACGACGAAGACGTCTTTGCCGGGAACCTTGCCCGCCGCTTCGATACCCGCGATCACGCCGGTGGCCGCATCATCGTTGACGGCGACGATTCCCCTGGTGTCCGGGTAGCGAGCCAGCAGGGAGGAGGCGGCCCGCTGTGAGAGATCGGCGTCGTACTTGGCGTGCAGCTCACCCGCGAACGTGATCTTCGGGTACTTCTTCAGCGTGTGGTAGACCGCGAGCCTGCGCTGGACTTCGCAGC
>NZ_JBOGDD010001235.1:0-3636 GCF_050701675.1 Mycobacterium sp.
CGTGGGGGTAATCCACGTTCGGCGAAAAGGGGGTTACAGGTTTTGCAGGATCTCGCGTGCCTTCGCGGCGGTCTCCGACGGCGTCTTGCCGACCTTGACGCCCGCTGCCTCCAGCGCCTCCTGCTTGCCCGCCGCGGTGCCCGCACCGTCGGACACGATGGCGCCGGCGTGGCCCATCGTCTTGCCTTCTGGCGCAGTGAAACCCGCGACGTAGCCGACGACCGGCTTGGATACGTTGGCCTTGATGTAGGCGGCGGCCTTCTCCTCGGCGTCGCCGCCGATCTCGCCGATCATCACGATGACCTTGGTCTCGGGATCCTTCTCGAAGGCCTCGATGGCGTCGATGTGCGTGGTGCCGATGACCGGGTCGCCGCCGATGCCGATGGCGGTCGAGAAGCCGAGATCGCGCAGCTCGTACATCATCTGGTAGGTCAGCGTGCCGGACTTCGAGACCAGCCCGATGGGACCCTTACCGGTGATGTTGTTCGGCGTGATGCCGACCAGCGACTCACCAGGGGTGATGATGCCGGGGCAGTTCGGCCCGATGATGCGGGTCTTCTCGCCCTTCTCGACGTTGTAAGCCCACGCATAGGCGCTGTCCTGCACCGGGATTCCCTCGGTGATGATGACCAGCAGCGGGATCTCGGCGTCGATGGCTTCGATGATGGCGTCCTTGGAGAACGCCGGCGGCACGAAGGCGATCGACACGTCGGCGCCGGTCTCCTTGATGGCCTCGGCGACGCTGCCGAACACCGGCAAGCTGACGTCGTTGCCGTCCTTGTCCTTGTGCGACACGGTGGTTCCGGCCTTGCGGGCATTCACGCCGCCGACCACCTGGGTGCCTGCCTTGAGCATCAGTGCGGTGTGCTTGGTGCCCTCGCCGCCGGTGATGCCCTGGACGATGACTTTGCTATCTGCATTCAGGAAGATGGACATGTTCTGTTGACTCCCTTACTTGTTGGCCAGCTCGGCGGCCTTGTCGGCGCCGGCGTCCATGGTCTCGGCCTGGATCACCAGGGGGTGGTTGGCCTCGGCCAGGATGCGGCGGCCCTCTTCGACGTTGTTGCCGTCGAGACGGACGACCAGCGGCTTGTTCGCGTCGGCGCCGAGCTTCTTCAGCGCGCCGACGATGCCGTTGGCCACCGCGTCACAGGCGGTGATGCCGCCGAACACGTTGACGAACACGCTCTTGACCTGGCTGTCGCCGAGGATGACGTCGAGGCCTGCGGCCATCACCTCGGCCGACGCGCCGCCACCGATGTCGAGGAAGTTGGCGGGCTTCACTCCGCCGTGCCTCTCCCCGGCGTAGGCGACGACGTCCAGCGTCGACATGACCAGACCGGCGCCGTTGCCGATGATGCCGACGGCACCGTCGAGCTTGACGTAGTTGAGGTCGTTCTCCTTGGCCTTGAGCTCGAGGGGATCGGTGGCGTCCTTGTCCTCGAACTCCTCGTGGCCGGGCTGGCGGAAGTTCGCGTTCTCGTCGAGCGTGACCTTGCCGTCCAGAGCCAGGATCTGATCGTCGGGCGTGCGCACCAGCGGGTTGACCTCGACCAGGGTGGCGTCCTCGCCGACGAAGACCTCCCACAGCTTCTGGATGGTCACGGCCGCGGCGTCGAGCACCTCGGCGGGCAGGTGGCCCTGCTCGGCGATCGAACGGGCGAAGGCCAGGTCGACACCCTTGACGGCGTCGACCGGGACCTTGGCGAGCCGCTCGGGCTTGGTGGCGGCGACCTCTTCGATCTCCATGCCGCCCTCGACCGAGCACATGGCCAGGTAGGTGCGGTTGGAGCGGTCGAGCAGGAAGGAGATGTAGTACTCCTCGGCGATGTCGCTGGCCTCGGCAACAAGGAGCTTCTTGACGACGTGGCCCTTGATGTCCAGGCCGAGGATGTTGGAGGCGTGCTCCAGCGCATCAGCGGGGGTGGCCGCGTACTTCACGCCGCCGGCCTTACCGCGGCCGCCGACCTTGACCTGAGCCTTCACCATGACCGGCTTGCCGATCTCTTCGGCGATCGCCTTGGCGTCGTCGGCTGAATCGGTGACGCGGCCGGGGGTAGTGGGAACGTTGTGCTTGGCGAACAGCTCTTTCGCCTGATATTCGAAGAGATCCATGAGCTCTGAGAAATCCCTGTCTGTCTGCGTTGACGTTTGACTTCAATTCAGCGTGTGGGCCTAGACCGGCTCGCTGGGCACTTTATCGACCCTCGGCGCGACCACCCGCATCGCCCACCTGAGTTGTGCTATATCTCACCGGGGCCCGCCAGTGATACAGCTCACAATCCCGGTTGGAATACCCACTTAGGTTGCCACCCTCATCCGGGTTTGGTTAACGTGCCTACTGGTCCAGATCACGGCAAGGTCACGAAAAGAAGGACATCGCAGGTTGCCTGAGCACAGTTCGCCCCGCCCCGACAAGGGGACCGCGACGAGCGCTCGCACCAAGAGCAGTCCCCTCTCTGCCGCTGAAGTCACCGACATCATCCCGTTCAACGAGTTCGGTGACCTGCATGAACTCGATTTCCGGGATAGTTCGGCCTTCGACAAGGAGCAGCGCGTCATCGCCGCCCCGGAGCTCGACGACATGCACGACACCGACGATCTGGTGCCGTTGCGGTTGGCGGTGCCCTCCGAGTTCGAAGCGGCAGTCGACTCCGATGAACCCAAGCGTTCGACCCGCGGCTACCGCGACAGCCACACCGATCTGAGCGACGGCCTGGCCAAGACCGACATCATCGACATCCGCGGCCAGCGTCTCGGTGGCGGCTCGCATCGCAAGCAGACCGTCGGCGCCGTGAAGAGCCGGCTGCTGATCGCCGCCATGGCCGCCGGCGCCACCGCCTCGGGCGCCTACACCCTGAGCACCGCTGACTCGACCACCACCGCATCGGACACCGTGCTGACGGCCGGCCAGTCCGGGATCAGCGGTGGCGTCATCACCGGTTCCTCGGACGGCATGCAGATCGTCACCGTCGAGCCGGCGGCCAGCTCCGCCGTGCACGCCGAGGAGATCACCAAGGCCGCCGCCTTCGCCCAGGAGCGCGCCGAGCGCGAGGCCCGGCTATCCCGGCCGCTGTTCGTCATGCCCACCAAGGGCGTGTGGACGTCGGGCTTCGGCTACCGCTGGGGTGTCCTGCACGCCGGCATCGACATCGCCGGACCGATCGGCACGCCCATCGTGGCGGTCTCGGACGGCACCGTCGTCGACGCGGGACCGACCGCGGGCTACGGCGCGTGGGTCAAGATCCGCCACAGCGACGGCACCGTCACCCTGTACGGGCACGTCAACACCTGGCTGGTGTCGGTGGGTCAGCGCGTGATGGCCGGCGATCAGATCGCGACCATCGGCAACCGCGGCAACTCCACCGGCCCGCACTGCCACTTCGAAGTCTTGCTCAACGGCAGCAACCGCATCGACCCGGTGCCGTGGCTCGCCCAGCGGGGGCTTAGCCCCGGCACCTACGTTGGATGACGTGAGTCCCGAAGCCATACCCGAGGATCCCCGCACCAGCATCATCCGCCGGAACCCCACCGGCTCGTTTCCGGCCGTCGCACCCGTACTCGGCGACGATCGCACCACGTTCGTCCGCACCCCCGCCGAGTCCGAGCAGACCAGCTACATCCCCAGGCCCACTC
>NZ_JBOGDD010001236.1:0-1965 GCF_050701675.1 Mycobacterium sp.
CCAGCTGACCGGTCGGGATCCGTTGAGCCACAACGATCAGGCAGCGTTCTCGATCGGTCTGCGTGCGGCCGACCGGGAGGATTGACGAATCGAGCCTGGGACTTGGCAGGCGCCGTTACTCGCCGCGCGTGTCGATGACCCGCTGCGCGACGTCGATGAGCTTGGTGTTGCTGTCCTGCGAGAGCTGACGAAGCATCCCGAACGCACGGACGTCGTCGATCTTGAACCGTTCCATGATGATGCCCTTGGCCTGGCCGATGCGGTCGCGCGTGGACAGCGCCGACTGCAGCTGCTCCCCTTCGCGGCTGGCCAGGATCGCCGCCGCGGCGTGGGCGGCGAGAACCATGCCGACGGTCTCCGCTTCGCTGTCCCACAGCTTGGGCTCGTAGCCGAAGAGGTTGAGCGCACCCGCGGTGCGATCAGCGGTGTAGAGCTTGAACGACAACGCGCTGAGCAGACCCAGTTCGACGACCCTCGGCGCGTAGTGGGGAAACCGCGGCTCGTCGCGGAAGTCGTCGGTGCGTATCACGACCTCGTCCAGCGCGGCCTGCAGGCACGGCCCCTCGCCGGTGGCCATCTGCAGATCGTCGAGCTTGAACATCAGATCGGACGTCGGCGCGAGAGTCTCGTGGGTTCCGCCCCCGCCGATGAGCAACACACCGGCGACGTCGACACCGGGAATCAGTTCCTTCGCGGCAGCGGTGACGTCGACGAGTACGTCGTCGACCTTCCGCAGCGCGATGACCCGCGCCAGCTCCGCCATCCGCACGGCGAGTCCGTGGTTCTGCACCTTCATGACCGCAATCTTGCCTCGTATGTCCACTGGCGCGAACGTTTGGGCCACTGCCAAGCGGGAAATGCCCGCTTGCGGGTACGCGCGGTGGTCGACTACCGCGCGCACCTAGGTCCCTCCGGTTCAGACATGTGCCGGCGGGACCGCCCCATTGAGGTGACGAATTCTCCCGAGTCACTCTGTTAGTTGTAGTACCGTGCGGTCATGGCTGGTTCCAACGTGTGGATTCTCGGCGGCTACCAGAGCGACTTCTCGCGCAACCTGAGCCGTGAGGGCCTGGACTTCGCGGACTTGACCGCCGAAGTCGTGAATTCGACGCTGCACGCCGCCAGGATCGATGCGCCCGACGTCGGCGTCGTACACGTCGGCAACGCGTTCGGGGAGATGTTCGCCGCCCAGGGCCACCTCGGTGCGATGCCCGCCAGCGTGGTCGACGGTCTCTGGGACACGCCGTCCTCGCGCCACGAAGCGGCCTGCGCGTCCGGCAGCGTCGCCGTTCTCGCCGCCATTGCCGACCTGCGGTCCGGCGCCTATGAGACCGCCCTCGTCGTCGGCGTCGAGTTGGAGAAGACGGTGCCCGGCGACACCGCAGCCCGACACCTGGGCGCCGCCGCCTGGACGGGGCACGAGGGCCAGGACGCGAAGTTCATGTGGCCGTTCGCCTTCAGCCAGGTCGCCGACGAGTACGACCGCCGCTACGGCATCGACGAAAGTTACCTGCGGGCCATCGCGACGGTGAACTTCGCCAACGCGCGCCGCAACCCGAACGCGCAGACCCGCGACTGGACGGTGCCGACACCGCTGACCGACGACGACGTGCAGAACCCGATCGTGGAGGGACGGATCCGCCGGTTCGACTGCAGCCAGATGACCGACGGCGGGTCCGGCGTCGTGCTCGTCACCGACGACTACCTGCGCGATCACCCCGACGCCAAGCCCATCGGCCGCATCGAGGGCTGGGGGCACCGCACCGTCGGCCTCGGCCTGCGGCAGAAACTGGATCGCTCGGCGGCCGGTCCGTTCGTCATGCCGCACGTCCGCGGCGCCGTGCTCGACGCCTTCGATCGCGCCCACGTCACACTCGAGGACCTCGACGGCATCGAGCTGCACGACTGCTTCACCCCCAGCGAGTACCTCGCCATCGACCACATCGGGCTGACCGGTCCCGGTGA
>NZ_JBOGDD010001237.1:0-3927 GCF_050701675.1 Mycobacterium sp.
AATGAGCACACCGCTTACCCTTGCCGGTGCTGGCAGGGATTGCAATATCGCTGGTCATGAACGACGTGGCGGCGGGCGTCGGCGTGGTCGTCGTCGACGACGATCGGCGCGAAGTCCACTTCGTTAGCTGAGACGCCACCCAGCACAGGGCGCAGCAGAACGCCCCGCCTGATCCCGCGCGAATCAGGGAAATCCCTCGAGTTTGCGAGCGGGCACTCCATACGTGGTGATCCCAGGTCCGCAAACCGCCGTGATCCGTCACCAATGCGTCAGAGGTGACGAGCGGAAACGGAGCCCGAGCCAGCAACGCGTTGACAGCCGTCCGGTTTAAGGTGTGCGGATGGCGGTCAAGTGGCTTGATGTCCCCGAGGATCACGACTACGCCGCCGCGGTGGACTACCTGAGTCTGGTCGGTGAAGCCGACACCACGTCGAAGACGGTGGATGCGCTCAGGACGGCCGACACGTCACTTCGCAAGGCCAAGGACATCCTGCGGGCGGCCCGGCTGGCGCTGCTGCCTGCGGCGAACCAACACGTGAAGGCCGATCTCGCGAAGATCGCTGCGGGAAAGAAGCTTTCACCGATCCTGTTGGTGCGGGGGAAGGCCGTCGACGGCGCCGCACTGGAGATCGCCGACGGTTACCACCGCGTCTGTGCCAGCTACCTGACCGACGAGAACACCTCGATCCCGTGCCGTTTGGTGTCCTGGCAGACGCCGGGCTGAGATGGCGGGATTCGGGTTCGGCACCCTGGCGTTGCTCGTCGTGGTGGGCCTGATCGGCCCGATGCTGGCATCGGTGCCGCGGCTGCGGGTCCCGTCGGTCGTCGGCGAACTGCTCGTCGGGATTGTGCTCGGCAAGACCGGTCTTGAAGTCATCGACCACACCGATCCGACCTTCGAGCTGCTCGCCAACATTGGCTTCGCCCTGGTGATGTTCGTGGTCGGGACGCACGTGCCCGTCCGCGACCGCGCCATGCGTTCGGCGGCCCCTGCGGCACTGGTACGGGCCGTCCTGGTCGGTGCGGTCGCAGCAGTTCTCGGAGTGGGACTCGCCATCGTCTTCGGCACCGGGCATGCCGCCCTCTACGGAGTCTTGATGGCGTCGTCGTCGGCGGCACTCGCCCTGCCCATCATCGACGGGCTCCGGTTGTCCGGGCCGCCGGTGCTCTCGGTGACCGCCCAGATCGCCGTGGCCGACACGGCCTGCATCGTGTTGCTGCCCTTGATGATCGACCCAGCGCGGGCGCCGCGGGCGGCCCTGGGCGCGGTGGCCATCGCGGTGTGCGGGGCGGTGTTGTTCGTGGTGCTGCGCTGGGCCAACGCCAGAGGGCTGCCCAAACGCCTGCACCAGTATTCCGAGAAGCACGCGTTCGCCCTCGAACTGCGGATCAGCCTCGCGATGTTGTTCGGGCTGGCCTGGCTCGCCATCAGCACCCACGTCTCGATCATGTTGGCAGGCTTCGCACTTGGTCTGGTGATCGCCGCCATCGGCGAACCCCGTCGGCTGGCGCGTCAGCTGTTCGGCATCACCGAGGGGTTCTTTGCGCCGCTGTTCTTCGTGTGGCTGGGCGCCTCGCTGCAGATACGCGATCTCGGTGCGCACCCGCAGCTCATCCTGCTCGGTCTCGCACTGGGCGCCGGTGCGATCCTCGCCCACGCGGCCGGCAGGCTGCTCAAACAGCCGTTGACGCTCGCCGTGCTCTCGGCGGCCCAGCTCGGCGTGCCCGTCGCCGCTGCCACGGTCGGTACCGAGGAGCACCTGTTGCTGCCCGGCGAGCCGGCGGCGCTGATGCTGGGGGCGATCGTCACCATCGCGGCCACCTCGGTGGCGGGCGTGCTCGCCGGGCGAGCCACCAAGGGCGCTAACCCGACAGCTGAGAGCGATGCGCATTCGGGCTGACCCCGTAGGCGCGCTTGAACGCACTGCTCAGTGCGAACGGCGTGCTGTAGCCCACCCGGCGGGCGACCGACGCAAGCGTGTGCCCATCCGTCCTCAGTAGATCGGCGGCCAGCGCCAGCCGCCAGCCGGTGAGGAAGGCGATCGGTGGTTCACCGACCTGCTCGTTGAACCGGCGCGCGAACGCTGCCCGCGAACTACCCACGGCAACAGCAAGATTGGCTACCGTCCAGGGGTGCTCGGGATTGTTGTAGATGAGGCGCAGCGCGGGGCCGACCAGGGGGTCGTGCTCGGCGTACCACCAGGTGGGTGCCTGCTCGTCACGGTCGAACCAGGTGCGCAACACGTCCATCAGGAGCAGGTCCAGCAGCCGGTCGAGGTAGGCCTCCTGGCCTGGTCCGTCCCGCCCGGCCTCCTCGACGAGCAGCGCGACCAGCGGGGTGTGCCATTCGTCGCCGCGGAGCACCAGCACCGTCGGAAGTGCGTTCACCAGGCGGGCGCTGACCTCGCTGCGGCCCTCGTAGGCGCAGATCACCGCCCGGTGTGAGCCCGCGGCCGTGTTGCCCCAGGTGCGCACCCCCACCGACATCTCGAAGCGGAGGTCCTCCCCGCGCAGCGTCGTGCATCTGTTGCCGGGGTGGATGACGACCTGCGGTTCGGTCGCCGCATCGTCGGCGAAGAGGTAGTGCTCGACACCCCGGGCGACGGCAACGTCGCCTTGCCGCACGTCGAAGGTGTCACCCGATTCGGTCACGATGACGGCGGTGCCGTGCGTCATGCAGATCAGCGTCAACGGGGCGTCGTCCTGGATGCGCATCGACCAGGGTGGGTCCAGGGACAGGCGCAGCACGAACGCACCGCGGGCGCGGACTCCGTCGAGCAATCCACCGAGGGCATCCACGATCACCAAATGTAGACGATCGCGTATGCAAGCGGTACGGAAGACGATGGATCGTCTTGCCGTGCGGCGGTTGACTATTGCGATGACAACCAGCCCCTACCTCATCGCCACCGCCGCGGCCGCGGTGTCGAGCGCCGCCGTCGGCGGAGTGTTCTACGCCTTCTCCACCATCGTGATGAAGGGTCTGGACCGTACCGGGCCCGCCGACGCGATCACCGCGATGCGCGGCATGAACGCCGAGGCCCCTGCCAATGCGCCGTTTCTGACGTTGTTCGTCGGCTCGGCGCTGCTGGCCCTCGGCATCGGCATCGCCACGTTGTTCCGGTTGTCGCAGGCGGGCGCCGGCTACGTGCTCGCAGGCGCGGTCCTCGGCACGGTGGCATTCATCGTGACGTTCGCCTTCAACGTTCCGCTGAACAACCAACTGGACGCGGTGGATCCGTCGGGACTGTCAGCTGCAGATGCGCTACGCGCGTGGCAGGCGTATCTGGGCCCGTGGACGGCGTGGAATCACGTTCGGACGGTGGCGTCGCTGCTGGGCTCGGTTCTGCTCCTGATCGGCCTGCGTCAGCACTGACGCCGCGGAACGCCAGGGCGACGACGCCGGCCGCGATCAGCGTCAACACGGCGGCGATGGTCGCCGTGGGGGCGATGCCTGCGTCGAACGCCGTCCGCGCGGAGTCGAGGAGCCGACCACTCAACGCGGGAGGGAGGGTCTGCGCAACCGAGGTGGCGCCGCCGATGCTCTCCCTGGCGTCGGCGATCTGGTGCTCCGTCAGACCGCCCGGAAGTTCAACGCTGGCACGGTAATACGCGGTGAAGATGGTGCCGAGGGTCGCGGTGCCCACGACCGCACCAAGTTCGTACGCCGTCTCCGACACCGCCGAGGCCGCGCCGGACTTCGCCGGTTCCACGGACGCGACGATGGTGTCGTTCGAGATGGTCTGCGAGATCCCCACCCCGAGTTCCAGAACCAGGAAGGACACGATGACGGCGACCACCGTCAGGTCGTGCCGGAACAGCAGGATGGCCAGGAAGCCGGCTGCGACGAGCACCAGCCCGACGATCATCAGCGCGTGCGGGGCGAACCGCTTCGCCAGCGGGACCACGGCGATGCCAGCGACCATC
>NZ_JBOGDD010001238.1:0-8852 GCF_050701675.1 Mycobacterium sp.
ATGTGGGTCAACTCCGTTGCCCTGGAACGTGCGGGTATCACGTCGGACACCCCGGACCCGGAACTCGGCGAGATCCCGCGCCGCGACGACGGTTCGGTGCTCGGAACCCTGCGTGAGTGGGGCGCAGTGGATCTGATCACCGCGGTCATGCCCGCGCGCGACGAAGGCGTCAGGGTGGCCGCGCTCGGCACCGCCGCCGACTACTACCTGGCCAGGGGAGTGACCTGGGTGCAGGACGCCTGGGTGGAGCCCGCCGACGTCGACACCTACATCGCCGCAGCCCGTAGTGCCGCCCTTCGCGTTCGATTCAACCTCGCCCTGTACGCCGACCCGCGTCACTTCGACTCGCAGCTCGAGCACTTCGCGGAGGCCAAGCGCCGCGTGGCCGAGCTCGGGTCACCGTTCCTGACGGCGCAGACGGTGAAGTTCTTCGCCGACGGCGTGGTGGAGAACGAGACCGGCGCCCTGCTGGCGCCGTACTGCTCGGGCCTGCACTCGCACGGGATGACCGTGTGGGAGGGGCACACCCTGGCCGAGGCCGCCCGCAAGGTCGACGAGCTCGGCCTGCAGATCCACATCCACGCCATCGGCGACGCCGCGGTGCGCCAGGCGCTGGACGCCATCGAGTACACGGTTGCGCAGAACGGGCCTCGCGACCGTCGTCCCGTGATCGCCCACGTGCAACTCGTCGACGACGCCGATCTTGAGCGCTTCGCCACGCTCGGCGTCATCCCGTGCATGCAGCCGCTGTGGGCGCAGGAGGATGCGCTGATGAACGTGCTGACCGTGCCGCGTCTTGGGCGCGAGCGCGCCGACAAGCAGTACCGGATGCGATCGCTGTCCGATTCGGGGGCGCCACTGGCCCTCGGCTCTGACTGGCCGGTGTCCTCGGGGGCGCCGCTCGACGGCATCGCCATCGGGGTGACCCGGCAGACCGCGGAGGGCGAGCCCGCGGGCGGTTGGACGCCCGAGGAGATCCTCACCATCGAACGCGCTCTCGGCGCCTATACCGCAGGCGTCGCGAGTCAGGCCTTCGCCGACGGGGTTTGGGGCCGGCTGAAGCCCGGCGCGAGCGCAGATCTGTTGTTGCTGGACCGCGACCCGCGAAACACGTCCGCGCCGGAGCTGCCCGGCATCTCGATTCGGGCCACCTACGTGCGTGGCGAGGTCGGATATTCGAACAATGAGTAAGAGCCCGGAAGGGAACCGCAATGTCATCAAATGAGCCGTTGGTCGGAGTGTCCGCTGACCCACACGAGGGTCACCTCAAGCGGGCGCTGGGCGTGCCGTCGCTCACGCTGTTCGGCCTGGTCTACATGGTGCCGCTCACCGTCTTCACGACGTATGGCATCGTCACCCAGGTATCCGGTGGCCGGGTCGCGCTGTCCTACGTGTTCACCCTCGCCGCGATGATCTTCACGGCGCGGTCGTATGCGCGGATGGCGGCGGCGTTTCCCGTTGCGGGTTCGGCCTACGCGTACACGCAGAAGACGTTCGGGGCGCCCATCGGATTCCTGGCGGGGTGGTCGCTGCTTCTCGACTACCTGTTCCTGCCGATGCTGAACTACCTGGTGATCGGGCTGTACCTGAACGCCGCAGTGCCGTCGATCCCGCAGTGGGTGGTCGTGCTGGTGACCATCGTGATCGTGACGGTGCTCAACATCATCGGCATCGTGTCGGTGGCTCGCGCGAATGCCCTCATCATCGCCGTCCAGGCGATCTTCATCGTGGTGTTCTTCGTGATGTCGATCGTCACCATCTCCGGTCTCGGCAAGGTCGACGTCATGGCGCCGTTCAGCGGTGACGGCACGGCCCCTGGGTTGTCCCCGGTCCTAGCCGGCGCGGCGATCTTGTGCCTGTCATTCCTCGGATTCGACGCTGTGTCAACGCTTTCCGAGGAGGCCAAGGACGCCAAGCGAGACGTGCCGCGGGCCATCATGATGGCTACCGTCATCTGCGGCATCCTGTTCGTCCTCCTGTCGGTGGTCGCCCAGTTGGTCTTCCCGTCGAACTCGTTCGCCGACGTCGACACGGGCTCCACGGATGTGATGCTCGCTGCGGGCGGACAATTCCTCAACATCTTCTTCACCGCAGCGTACGTGGCGGGCGCGCTGGGCTCTGCACTGACGTCGCAGGCCTCGGTGGCGCGGATCCTGTACGCGATGGGTCGCGATGGGGTCCTGCCGCGCAAGGTCTTCGGGCATGTCTCGGTGAAGTTCAGCACGCCGACGTGGGCCATCCTGGTGGTCTCGGCGGTGTCGCTGTTCGCGCTGGTGGTCGATCTGGCGACGCTGTCGTCGGTGGTGAGCTTCGGTGCGCTGGTCGCGTTCTCGGTGGTCAACCTGTCGGTGCTCAAGCACTACTTCATCGATGAGGGTGAGAAGAACATCTTCAACAACTTGCTGCTGCCGCTGATCGGCTTCGCCCTCACGGTGTGGCTGTGGACCAGTCTCTCCTTCGACGCGCTGGTGATCGGATTGATCTGGCTGGCAATGGGGTTCGTGTGGCTGCTGGGCGTCACGCGCGGATTCCAGCGGCCCACGCCGGTGCTGGACATGGCCGAGAACTAGGACCAGCTGCGGGCGGCGGCAATCAGTCCGTCGACCAGTCGGGACGTCGCGGGGGTCAGGCCGTCGTCACCGGCGACGCCGCTGCGCGGGCTGATCCCGCGCACCCGTGGCGTCAGTTCGAGTTGCGCGCCGCCGCCGCGGGCGCGATTGACCGGATTGTCCTGGTGCAGCCCGCGCAGCTCGCGGGGGATGGCCTCCAGGTCGGTGACCACTTGGTAGCCGGGCACCGACACGTGGTGGGCCAGGTGGGCGGCGAGTGCTCGGTTGCCACCCCCGGCCAACAGCTGCATGGTGCGGCCGATGCGGCCGTAGCCGTGTAGCGACACGACGACGTCGACGTGGTCGAGGAAGGCGTCCAGACGTGCCGACTCGCCGGCCCGGTACGACGCCGACGGCAGATGGTGCGGGTAGTTCTCGGGATGGCGCACGACGTACACCGACGCGTCGGCGTCCTGCGCTGCGCGTTCGGCGATCACGTCCGTCATCTTCTCCAGGCCGCCGCCGTGGATGGCGAGGAAGCCGAATCGGGAGCGCAGCGTGCTGGCCTCGACCACGCCGGGGGCGTCGAGCAGTGTCGAAAGGGTTTGCGGCGCAGGCAGTTCACTCGGCTCGAGGCGGCGGGGCCAGTTCATCGGATCCCACCGTTCGAGGAAGTCCAGCCAGCGCTGGGGGAGGCCGTGATGTACGGCGCCCGCCATGATCCGCTCGAGGTAGCCGGGCCGCGGCGCGCCCGTCTCGACGCGGTGGTCGACGTAGACCCAGGCGTCGGCGGGTCCGTCGTCGGTGTGCACCGTCATGCGGTCGCGGCGGTAGCGCACGGGGACGCCCTCGGCGCTGTCGAGCACCTCGAGGTCCTTATCGCTGATCTGCCAGAGCACGCCGTGCACCTGCGCGCCGTCGAGTGGCTCCACGGTGGCGACGCCGCGCTCGTTGATCAGCCAGTCGTGGTCGGCGAGGGTAGCCGGTCGTGGGTTCGTGGCGTCGGGGCAGCGGTGCGCCATCTGGGTCACGTCCAGGTTGGACCCGTACGCGAAGTAGGGCTGCATTCAGCCGGTGACCGTCAGGTAGATGAGGACTAGACGGGCCTGCGCGCTTCGCGTGACCTGTGGGAACAGTGGACTCTCCTCACGCGTGCGACGAACCATCTTGACGGCGGCGAAGCGAATTGGATCATTCGAGTCGCCGGACATCCAGCGTATCCCTGGCCCGGTGCGCGCGAATCGACCCAGGTTAATTCAGGAACTGTTGAAGGGATTGGCGGATGGCGGGAAGTGCCGTCGCTGCTTCATGTTCGATGAGGGCGGCTTCGGCGACCATGCCGACCCACAATTGCGCGCTTTCGTAGGGGTGTGCGCGTTCGAGTGCGGCGAAGTCGGGACGGCACAGCTCGGCGTTGGCATGGTTCCGATGTCTGATCTCGTCGGTTACCGCCGGCTCGGCGCGCGCTTCCAGCAGCAGCGCGCGAACGCCGCGGTCGCGCAGGCAACCGTCGAGGCAAGCGTTCGTCCCGATCACTAGACGGTCGCGCCCGGGGGACATGTCGACGATGGCGGCCCGCATCTGGGTGGCCAAGCGTTCGTGGAATTCACGGTGCAGCTCAAGCAGATACGAGGCGCGGTCACCGAAGTGGTGGAAGAACGTGCCCTTTGCCACCCCGGCGTCCTTGACGATGAGGTCGACGCTCAAACCGCTGAGACCGGTGCGTTCGGCCAGCCGCAGGCCGGCATCGACGAGGGCTTCTCGGGTCTTGGCCATCGCTTCCTTGCGCCGACCCGGTGGGGCGGCGGGCGGCGTCGGGCTCATGGGAGCACTTTAGCCACGGCTTTGCGCTGACTGCGGCGCGCGAGCAGTGGGAGCGGTCATCGGTGACTCCTTGAGGTCGGGGCACCCGCAATGCTAACTTTGACCGACTGGTCGGTCAATGAACGGAGCATGAGATGGCCATGATGGTGGAGACGCGGGTGGGGAAGGTTGCCTACAGCGATACCGGCGAGGGGCCCGTGGTGGTCCTGCTGCATGCGACGCTGCATGACCGCCACGACTTCGACGCGATAGCACCGAGCCTCAGTCGCGACCACCGCGTCATCGCAGTGGACTGGCCGGGTCACGGCGACTCGCCGGCCCCGACGCCGAACTACCGGCCGACCGCGGTCTCCTTCGCCGACGTTCTCGTCGACCTGGTTGCCGCACTCGATCTGCCGCCCGCCGCGTTCATCGGCAACTCCGTCGGCGGCTTCGCTGCGGCGCGGCTGGCGATCACCGACCCCCACCGGGTCTCGCGGCTGGTGTTGGTCAACTCGGGCGGTTTCATCGCCAGCCCGGCCAGCAACTTCTACACCCGAGTACTGGGAAGGCAGGCGGTGATGAAACGAGTGCTACCGCGGTTCATCCGCAGCTACATGAAGGCGACCAGTGGCACCGACCGAGCCGTTCAGGAACGCGAGCTGGCCCGTGCGAAAACCCGCGAAGGCGTCATTCTCACGGCGGCGATGTGGCGCAGTTTCGCGTCGCCGGAACACGATCTGCGCCCGCGCGCCGATCGCATCACCGCGCCGTGCCTGGTCATCTGGGGATCGAAGGACACCGCAATCCCAATGAGATTGGGACGTACTACTGCAGCGGCCATCCCGGGATCGCGACTGGAAGTGCTGCCAACGGGCCACGTGCCGTTTGCCTCCGACCCCGACGGATTCCTCGCGATCGTCGCGCCGTTCCTGGCCGCCGCCAGCGCCTAGCTACCCCTTCACCGTCAGATAGACGAGAACCACGTTGAGAACACTGATGACCGCGGCGACCGTCCACCCCAGTGCGGTGGTGACGCGATGATTGACGTCGCCGCCCATCAGCTCCCGGTTGCTGGTCAGCCGCACCAACGGGATCAGGGCGAATGGAATGCCGAACGACAGCACCACCTGTGACAGCACCAGCGCCCGGCTGGGGTCGACGCCGATCGCAAGCACCACCAACGCGGGGATCAGCGTCACCACCCGTCGCAGCAGCAGCGGATAGGACTTGCGCAGCAGGCCCTGCATGATCATGGCGCCCGCGTAGGCGCCAACCGACGTGGATGCCAGGCCCGACGCCAACAGGCCGATGGCGAAGAACAGTGCGACGGTGTGGCCCAACGTGTTCTGCACCGCGGAGTAGGCACCCTCGATGGAGCCGGTGTTCTCCACGCCCTGGAGATTGGTGGCAGCGACGAGCAGCATGGCCAGGTTGACCGCGCCAGCGACGAGCATGGCGAGGCCGACGTCGTAGCGGGTGACTCGCAGCAGCCGCCGCCGGGGCGCCCCGGCCTCCAGGTGGCCGTGGCGGTCGCGGGCCAGACCCGAGTGCAGATATACCGCGTGGGGCATGACCGTCGCGCCAAGCATCGCCGTCGCAAGCAGAATGCTCTCCGGGCCCTCGAAGTGGGGGACCAGACCGCCGATTACGTCGCCTGCCGATGGCGGCTCGACGAACAGGCTGGTCAGAAATCCGATGGCGATGACCAGCAGCAGACCGGTGATGACCCGCTCGAACACTCGCTGGCCGCTGTGGTTCTGTACCGCGAGCAGCAGCAGCGATACGAACCCGGTGATGACGCCGCCGAGCAGCAGCGGGAGATCGAATAGCAGGTACAGCGCGATGGCCCCACCGACCACTTCGGCGAGATCCGTTGCCATGGCGACCAATTCGGCCTGTATCCAGTACGCGATCCGGGTGCGGGGGCGGGAGTGGTCGGCGACGGATTCCGGCAGTGTGCGTCCGGTGACGAGGCCGAGTTTCGCCGACAGGTACTGCACCAGGCCCGCCATGACGTTGGCGACCACGATGACCCACACCAGGAGGAAGCCGTACTGGGCGCCTGCGCTGACGTTGGCGGCGACGTTTCCGGGATCGACGTAGGCGATGGAGGCGACGAACGCGGGCCCCAGCAGCCAGCCTGCCGCGCGCACTGGCGTCTTGATCTCCGTCGACAAGGGCATTCACCTTCTATCCGGGTATGCGAATAGAAAAGTTAGGTTAGCCGAAACCTTGCCGACGAGCCAGTCGGAGTCCTACCAGGGAAACCCGATGGCGTAGCCGCCAAAGGGCCACCACTGGGTGTTGTTCATCGCGGGCGGCGACGTCGTGATCTGCGAGTGCCCACGGGTCTCGCACTGTGTCGTCGTCGCGTTGATCCTGATGCATGTGGGTGAGGCAATGGCAGCCGGCGCGAACGCCAACGTGCCCGCAACCGCGGCCACCGTGAAAGCCATTGGTAGGCAATGCATCTTGAGCCTGATCAGCGGGCAGGCGCTAGCGGTGGCCACCGCCCCCACCGCCGCCACCGCCGCCGTGGGGACCACCACCGCCACCGCCACCGCCGTGAGGACCGTCCGGGCCGCTGTCCCCGATGATCAACGCAGGCCCGTAGAACTCGTCGTCCCACGGGTACGAGTACACCGGCTCGGGCGCGGTGGCGTTGATCTGAACGTTGCCTGGCGAGGCGCACTCGGTGGTCGTGGTGCCGGTGTACCCGCTGCCGTCACCGGTCGTCGTGCACGTTGGCAGGTTGGACACCTCGTCGCTGGGGTCGGCCGAGGCGACCGGGGCGGCGACGACGGCAGCCGCAACGCCTGCCGATGCGAGCACGCCAATGAGATACCGCATGCGCATGGGAGGCCCTTCGTTTACGAATATTGGCAGTCAATTGCCAGCGTACAACCCTTTTCCGGTGATGAGAGGCAAGTCGGACGTGGTGCGGATCCCCGGCAGTGCGGCGACGACCTCGGGGATCGCGTTGACGACGCGCGCCGCGGTCGCGACGAGGCCGGCGTGATTGTGATCGCCGTTGGGACTGCTCAGGCACAGGTCCACCGCATAGCTGGGCTCGCCGGTGATCTCGATGCGGTACGAGCCGCCCTCCTGCGCGGGTTGCGGCCATTCCGGACACAGGTCGTCCCGGATGCGCGTGACGTGTTCGAGCACCACGACGGCCTTGCCGCCGACCATGCCGCGCACCTCGAAGCGCAGGGCAGCCGCGGTTCCCTTGGCGATGTGCCCGGACGCGATGTCGAAGTCCTCGGGCGCCGGCTCGCGGACGTAGGTCTCGGTCACCTCGTCCAGCGAGATGCCGAGGCCGGCGGCCAGCTGTCGGACCACCGACCCCCACGCCAGGCTCAGCACTCCCGGCTGCAGAAGCATGGGGACGTCGTCGAGCGGCTTGCCGAAGCCCATCACGTCGAACATCACGGTGGCGCTGTCGTAGGTGTCGTAGTTGATGATCTCCATGCAGCGGATCTGCTCGATGCTCTGACACGTGCCCGCGAGCGCCATCGGGAGTAGGTCGTTGGCGAAGCCGGGGTCGATGCCGTTGACGAAGATGCTGGCGTTGCCCGCCTCCGCGGCCTGCTGGATGGGCGCAATCATCTCATCAGGCAGTGTGCCCCAAGGGTATTGGAGGAACACCGCGGCGCTGGCGACGATGTTGACACCTGCGGCCAGGATGCGGCGGTAGTCCTCGAGCGCTTCGACGAGTCGGTTGTCGGCCATCGCCGTGTAGACCACGCACTCGGGCTTGGCGGCCAGTATGACCTCGAGGTCGGTGGTGGCGGTGACGCCGGTCGGCTGGTCCAACCCGGCGAGTTCGGCGGCGTCCTTGCCCGCCTTGGAGTCCGACGACACCCACACACCGGTCAGCTCGAACCGGGGATCGATGATCAGCTGGGTGAGCGCGTGCTTGCCGACGTTGCCGGTGCCGATCGCAGCGACTCTGATCGTCATGGCTTGGTCCTCACAGGTCGGGGATGGGGAATTCGAAGTTGGGGAACGTGATGCCGCCGTCGACCTCGAGGGTCTTGCCGGTCAGGTAACTGCCCGCGGGCGAGGCCAGATAGACGGCCGCCGCGGCGATGTCGAGCGGGTCGCCGAGGCGTCGCAACGGCGTGGCCTGCTCCATGGGTTTGCGCAGTTCGTCGTTGCTCGCCAGGATGTCCAGCGCCGAGGTGAGGATCGAGCCCGGCGCGATGGCATTCACTCGGATTCGCGGCGCGAGGTCCAGCGCTGACAGCCGGGTGTAGTGCGCGAGCGCGGCCTTGGCGGTGCCGTAGGCCGCGAACCCGCGGCCTGAGACGCGGCCCATCGTCGAGGTGATGTTGATGATGCTGCCGCCGCCGGAGTGCTCGAGCATCAGCGGAACGGCCGCCGACGTGAGCGCGTGGGCCGTCGTCACGTTGAAGGTGAAGGCGTCGCGAAGGTCCTTGGTCGACGTGTCCAGCAGGGGCGCGGGCATGGTGCCGCCGACGTTGTTGACGACGA
>NZ_JBOGDD010001239.1:0-7807 GCF_050701675.1 Mycobacterium sp.
GAACACCGCGCCCCTGCCACTGGCGACCTGGTATTCGGTCTCGATGTCCTTGTCGAGCCAGAGCGCAGGCACCGGCGGGTGCTGCAATGTGCCGTCCGTCCGCTTCTGGAGGCGCAGTTCGTGCGCGTTGACGCCGTCCCAGAAGAACTTGGTGTCCTTGGACGACGCCGGACGCATCGCGTTGTCGGCATCCAGATCGTCGGGCACCGAGGAGACGGACTCCTCGGCGCCGTCCTTGTCGCGCGGGATGAACTTCATGATGCGCCACATCATCTCGGCGACTGGATCTTCCACGTCATCACCGCAATACCACGTGATCCGCTGCGTGATGAAGAACGCCTCGCCAAGCGCAGTCTGCTTGGGACCGACCACGTCGGTCAGTTCGGCGGCGACACTGACCTCCTCGCCGGGACGAAGGTAGCGGTGGTAGGTCTGCTCACAGTTGGTCGCGACGACACCGATATATCCTGCGTCATCGAACAATTCGAGGATCTTGCCCAACGGATCGTCGTCGGGACGGACGCCGCCGAGGCCCATCATCGTCCAGACCTGGATCATCGCGGGCGGTGCCACGATACCGGGATGACCCGCGGCCTTCGCCGCCGCCTCGTCGACGTAGATCGGATTCTTGTCGCCGACGGCGTCGAGCCAGTGGTCGATCATCGGCTGGTTGACCGGGTGGCGTCCGACGCGGGGTTTGCTTCGTCCCTCGGCCTTGACCCGTTCGGCTGCGGCCTGGATGTCGCTGACGCCCGTCACCTGGGGACCCTCGGCACCTTCAGGCCGGACGCCGCGATCATCTCGCGCATCACCTCGTTGACGCCGCCACCGAAGGTGATGACCAGATTGCGCTTGGTCTGGCTGTCGAGCCACCCAAGCAGTTCCGCTGTCTCGGGGTCGGCCGGGTTGCCATGCGCGCCGACGATCTCCTCGGCCAGCCGTCCGGCGTACTGAATGCGTTCGGTGCCAAACACCTTGGTGGCAGCGGCGTCCGCCACGTCGATGGTTTCGCCGCCGGCCGCCACCTGCCAGTTGAGTAACTCATTGATGCGCCACATCGCCTTGAGCTCACCGAGCGAACGCTTGACGTCGTCGTGGTCCAGGGGGGTGTCGCCATTGCTGCCGGGCTTGGACGCCCAGGCGTGGATTCGGTCGTACAGAGCCGCGACCCGGCCCGCCGGACCGAGCATCACCCGTTCGTTGTTGAGCTGTGTCGTGATCAGCCGCCAGCCGGCGTTCTCCTCGCCGACGAGCATGTCGGCGGGCACTCGCACGTCGTTGTAGTACGTGGCGTTCGTGTGGTGCGCGCCGTCGGACAGGATCATCGGCGTCCACGAATACCCAGGATCCTTGGTATCGACGATGAGGATCGAAATACCCTTGTGCTTAACGGCTTCCGGGTCGGTGCGGACGGCCAGCCAGATGTAGTCGGCGTCGTGTCCACCAGTGGTGAAGACCTTCTGGCCGTTCACGACGTACTCGTCGCCGTGGCGCACCGCGGTGGTCCGCAGCGAGGCCAGGTCGGTGCCAGCCTCTGGCTCGGTGTATCCGATCGCGAAGTGCACCTCGCCGGCCAGGATGCCCGGCAGGAACTTCTTCTTCTGCACCTCACTGCCGTACTGCTGCAGCGTGGGTCCGACGGTCTGCAACGTCACCGCTGGCAGCGGCACGTCGGCCCGCTGCGCCTCGTTGACGAAGATCGACTGCTCGATGGGACCGAAACCCAAGCCGCCGAACTCCTTCGGCCAGCCGACGCCGAGCTTGCCATCGGAGCCCATCCGCTTGATGATCGCCCGATAGGCCTGGTTGTGCCGGTCGGACTCCATCGCCTTGGCTTCCTCGGGCGAGATGAGTGTCGAGAAGTATTGCCGCAGTTCGGCTTGCAGCTGGCGCTGCTCCGGAGTCAGTTCGATGTACATTACGCTCCCGCCAACGTCGAGGCCCCGACAAGATCCAGCCGATGTGAAGGACCGCCGAGAAGTCGGGTCAGGTCCTTGATCGTGGAGTAGTAGCGGTCCATCGGGTAGGTGATGTCCATGCCCATGCCGCCGTGCAGATGGTGGCAGAGCTGCATCGCCGGGGGCGCCTGCGAGGTCACCCAGTACCCGAGTACGTCGAGATCCTCGGCGGCGTCCCGGCCCTCGGCCAGCCGCCAGACCACCGACGTTGCTGCCAAAGCGATTGTGCGCGAGGCGATGTAGACCTCTGCGAGCTGGGCGGCAACGGTCTGGAACGTCGAAAGCGGCTTGCCGAACTGCTCGCGGTTCGCGACGTAGTCGGCGGTGAGCCGGAGCGCGCCCGCCACTAGCCCGGCCGCGTAAGCGCCCGTCGCTGCGAGCACCAACTGGTTGACCCGGTATGGCTGAGCGCCCGCGAGCACGTCAGAGTCGGGCACCGTCACGCCGTCGAACGTCACCACGTACTCATCGGAGTGGTTGGACGTCGGGGTCTTCGTCAACGTCACCCCGTCGGCCCTTGGTGACACGACGACGACACCTTTGTCGGTGCTGACGAGGATCCAATCCGCTTGCTCGGCATACGGAACCCCGACCTTGGTGCCCGAGAGCTTCCCTCCGGAGAGCGCAGTGATGGGCCGCTCCGGCAGCGAGTTGCCTGGCTCGTTGAGCGCCGCTGTCAGCACGTCCCCTTTGGCAACCCCGGCCAGGAAGCGGTCCTGCTGCTCGTCGGACGCCAGGTCCAACAGCGGCACCAGCCCGAGCCCGAGCGTCGCCAGTGCAGGGCCGCCGGTGCCGTGCCGACCGATCTCGGTCAGCGCCGTGGTGATCTCAGCCAGTCCCAGCCCGTCACCGCCGAGCCGTTCCGGAACGCCGAACGCGATGACGCCGCCGGCGACCAGCGCATCCCAGCTGTTGTCCCGCTCCAGCGCGGACGTCACCACGTCGGCGACGGCCTGCTGCCCTTCGTCTGGACTGAAGTCCACCCGAATCCTCCTTGATTCCTGGGGTTTCGACCGCTAGCTAGGCGGAGGCGCCGGTGTAGTCGACCTGCCAGTGTTTGATCCCGTTGAGCCAACCCGACCGTAGCCGTTCGGGCTCGCCGATGGGCTTCAGATCGGGCATGTGGTCGGCGACCGCGTTGAAGATCAGGTTGATGGTCATCCGGGCCAGGTTCGCACCGATGCAGAAGTGGGCACCCGAGCCGCCGAACCCGACGTGCGGGTTCGGGTCACGGAGGACGTCAAAGATGTGAGGCGTGTCAAAAACGTCGTCGTCGAAGTTCGCCGAGCGGTACGACAGCACCAGCCGCTGGCCCTTCTTGATCTGCACGCCGGAGAGTTCGACGTCCTCGAGCGCGGTGCGCTGGAACGCCGACACCGGCGTGGCCCAGCGGACGATTTCGTCGGCCGCCGTCGACGGGCGTTCCCTCTTGTAGAGCTCCCACTGGTCCGGGTTGTCCGCGAGCGCGATCATGCCGTGGGTGATCGAGTTGCGGGTGGTCTCGTTGCCCGCCACGGCGAGCATGATGACGAAGAAGCCGAACTCGTCGTCGGTGAGCTTCTCTCCGTCGATGTCGGCCTGGATCAGCGTCGTGACGATGTCGTCGGTCGGGTTCTTGCCCCGCTCGTCGGCCATGGCCATCGCGTACATGATCAGTTCCATCGACGACTGCGCCGGGTCCACGTCGGCGTACTCCGGGTCTTCACCGGCGGTCATCTCGTTGGACCAGCGGAACAACTTGTCGCGGTCCTCCTGCGGAACACCTAGCAGGCCGGCGATGGCCTGTAGCGGCAGCTCGCACGACACCTGCTCGACGAAGTCACCGCCGCCCTCGGCCGCGGCGGTCTTGACGATGTTCTGGGCGCGCTGGGCGAGCTCCTCCTCGAGCCGACCGATGGCGCGCGGAGTGAAGCCACGGGAGATGATCTTGCGCAACCGGGTGTGCTGCGGCGCGTCCATGTTGAGCAGCACCGCACGCTGCAGATCGATCGCCTCGCGCGTCA
Source organism: Mycobacterium sp. (assembly GCF_050701675.1). GTDB lineage: Bacteria > Actinomycetota > Actinomycetes > Mycobacteriales > Mycobacteriaceae > Mycobacterium. Next base: position 3,962 of record NZ_JBOGDD010001239.1, read on the forward strand.
TGCCGTCTGGCCAGACCGGAATCGCACCGTCGGGTGAGCTACCGAAGACATCACTGCGGCGCGACACCTCCTTGACGTCAGCGTGCTTGGCCACCAGCCAGTAGCCCTTGTCTCCGAAGCCTCCGGTGCCGCCGGGAACGTCGACCCAGTGGATGGGCTCGGTCTTGCGCAGCTCAGCCAGCTCGGCCACTGGCAGGCGCTCGAGATTCAGGGCCGAGTCCAGGAAGTCGAACCCAGCGGGAAGATTGGGGGGTGTCATAAGGGACGAGCTCCTCTTCAACAACAAGAATGCAACGTGTTCTAGTTCCAGTAAAACATGCCTTCACTGCAGATCAAAGGCGTGGCAGCATCGCAGCTTGTCAGACTTATGAAACGTGTTCTAGCCTGGCGGAATGGGTAACCCTGTCATTGTCGAAGCCACTCGCAGCCCGATCGGGAAGCGCAACGGATGGCTCTCCGGCCTACACGCGACCGAGCTCCTAGGTGCCGTCCAGAAGGCCCTGGTGGAGAAGGCCGGCATCGACGCCGGCGACGTCGAGCAGCTGATCGGGGGCTGCGTCACGCAGTTCGGCGAACAGTCCAACAACATCACCCGCGTGGGCTGGCTGACGGCGGGTCTGCCCGAGCACGTCGGCGCCACCACCGTGGACTGCCAGTGCGGCAGTGCGCAGCAGGCCAATCACCTGGTCGCCGGACTGATCGCCGGCGGGGCGATCGACATCGGCATCGCGTGTGGCATCGAGGCCATGAGCCGGGTCGGCCTTGGCGCCAACGCAGGCCCGGACCGCTCCATCATTCGCGCGTCGTCGTGGGACGTCGACCTGCCCGACCAGTTCACCGCCGCCGAACGGATCGCCAAGCGGCGCGGCATCACCCGCGAGGAGATCGACGCGTTCGGCTTCGCCTCGCAGCAGAAGGCCAAGATCGCCTGGGCCGAGGGCCGGTTCGATCGGGAGATCTCGCCGATCGTCGCGCCGGTGCTCGACGAGAACAAGCGCCCGACGTCAGAACTCGCACCCGTCACCCGCGATCAGGGCCTGCGCGACACCACCCTCGAGGGGCTGGCCCAGCTGAAGCCCGTGATGGAGGGCGGAATCCACACCGCGGGAACGTCATCGCAGATCTCCGACGGTGCGGCCGCGGTGCTGTGGATGGACGAGGACAAGGCAAGGGCCCTCGGATTCAAGCCGAGGGCTCGAATCGTCAGCCAGGCCAACGTAGGTTCGGAGGCGTACTACCACCTCGACGGCCCGGTGCAGTCGACGGCCAAGGTGCTGGAGAAGGCCGGGATGAAGATGGGCGACATCGACGTCGTCGAGATCAACGAAGCCTTCGCATCGGTGGTGCTGTCCTGGGCTCGCGTGCACGAACCGGACATGGACCGCGTCAACGTCAACGGCGGTGCGATCGCGCTCGGCCACCCGGTGGGCAGCACCGGAGCGCGCCTCATCACGACCGCGCTGCACGAGCTGGAGCGCACTGACAAGAGCACCGCGCTAATCACGATGTGCGCGGGCGGTGCTCTTTCCACCGGCACCATCATCGAGCGAATCTAGTGACGGCACCACAGGTCACGGACACCGATCGCATCGCCGCCGCACAGGCTTACATCGATGCCTTGGTCAGTCACGACGCCAGCGCCGTCCCTTTCGCACCGGGCTGCACTCGCATCGAAGTGGGGCTCAAGACCGGATTCTCGGGAGCCCATCTGCGCCGCAGTTTGAACGGCGGCCTTCAGTACCGGGTGATCCGCGCGACCACCGCGCCCGAGTTCACCGTCGTCGGCGAATCCGTCCGCGCCAAGTTCGACCTGGTGACGAAGCCGTCCATCGGTGGCCGACGGGTCGGTGCCCACATCGACGAGACGTTCGTCATCCGCGCTGACGGCCAGATCCACCACATCCGGGCCGACATCCGGCCGTTCCTCCACGTGGATTAGGTTGCGCAGATGGCAGGCAAGAGACCGAAGTACATGGACACGGCGTTCGGCGACTTCGCCGTCAAGTGGATGTCACGCATCAACACGTTCTTCTACCGCCGCAGCAACGGATCGGGCCTCGGCGGCAACTTCCAGGGCATTCCCGTCGCCCTGCTGACCACCACGGGCCGCAAGTCCGGCGAGCCGCGCGACAGCCCGCTCTACTTTCACCGCGACGGGGACAAGGTCATCGTCGCGGCGTCCAAGGGCGGCAGCGACAAACATCCGATGTGGTACCTGAACTTGAGGGACAATCCGAACGTCAAGGTCCAGATCAAGGACGAAACCCTGCAGCTGACCGCACGCGAGGCCACCGAGGCCGAGCGCGAGCTCTACTGGCCCAGGCTCGTCGCGATGTATCCCCCCTACGAGGATTATCAGTCCTGGACCGAACGCAAGATCCCGTTGGTGGTCTGCGAACCCTGACGGGTTTGCGGCAGGTCGGTCCCGGATATCTAGGGTCCATGGCCGGTCCGTCCGAACGCATCCGCAACTCGCGGGTGCTGGCCGTTGCGCTGAAGTACTTCTCGAGAGTGCACATCGCCGTGTACCAGCGCACCAACGGCAGGCTGGGCGCCAAGCTCCTGTGGTTTCCGGTGGCGCTGCTCACCACGACCGGCCGCAAGTCGGGCAGCCCGAGGACGACGGCCACGCTGTGCCTGCGCGACGGCGCGAGGGTGGTCGTCCCCGCCTCCTTCGGGGGCAGAGAGGGCAACCCGCTGTGGTACCTGAATCTGAAGACGAATCCGGCTGTGCAGGTGCAGGTTCGCGACGAGCACCTGACGATGGCGGCCCGCGACGCCACTGACGAGGAGCGCAGGCGCTACTGGCCCGTGCTGATCAAGATGTACCCGCCGTACAAGGGTTACCGCGACGCCGCCGACCGTGTCATTCCGCTGGTGGTGTGCGAACCGGCTTGACCATCCCTAGGCCCCGAAGACCGGCAACGGTGTCCTGGACCTGGCAAGCAGATCGGTGACGACGGGCCCGAGTTCGGCTGGATCCCAGCGTGCGCCCTTGTCCGCCTGCGCGCCGCGGGCCCAGCCCTCGGCGACCCGGATGATGCCACCCTCGACCTCGAACACCTTGCCCGTGACGTCGCGCGATTCCGCGCTGCCCAACCACACCACCAACGGTGAGATGTTCTCCGGCGCCATGGCGTCGAACGCGGCCTCCTGCGTCGACATCATGTCGGCGAAGACCGTCTCCGTCATCCGGGTGCGGGCTGACGGAGCGATGGCGTTGACGGTGACGCCGTAGCGGCCCATCTCGGCCGCGGCCACCAGCGTCAGGCCCGCGATGCCCGCCTTGGCGGCGCTGTAATTACCTTGTCCCACACTGCCTTGCAGGCCCGCGCCGGAGCTGGTGTTGATGATGCGCGCGTCGACCGCCTTGCCTTCCTTGGACTGCGCACGCCAATGGGCACCTGCGTGCCTGATCGTTGCGAAGTGTCCCTTGAGGTGCACGGCAACGACGGCGTCGAACTCCTCTTCGCTGGTGTTGGCCACCATTCTGTCGCGGACGATGCCGGCGTTGTTCACCAGCACGTCGAGCCCGCCGAACTCCTCGACCGCGGTTCGGATCAGCCCTTCGGCCTGTGTCCAGTCGGCGACGTTCGCACCGCTGGCGACGGCTTCGCCACCGGCTGCGGTGATCTCGTCGACGACGCCCTGGGCTGCGCTGCCGCCGCCTGCGGGTGAACCGTCGAGACCGACGCCGATGTCGTTGACCACGACGCGGGCGCCCTCGTCGGCGAAGGCCAGCGCATGCGCGCGCCCGATTCCGCCTCCTGATCCCGTGACGATGACCACCCGGCCGTCAAGCAAGCCCATTTCCGTTGTCTCCTAATTTATTTCGGCGTACTGAGT
>NZ_JBOGDD010001240.1:0-2071 GCF_050701675.1 Mycobacterium sp.
GAGACCCTGGCCGAGCTCGGCTGCAGCTACGTCGAAGTCGGCCACGCCGAGCGGCGCCGGCTGTTCGGTGAGGACGACGCCACGGTGCGGGCCAAGGTCGGCCGGGTCGTCGCGCACTCGATGGTGCCGTTGATCTGCGTCGGCGAGGCGAACCGCACCGATCCCGACGAGGCCGCCGCCCACAGCGTCGCGCAACTGACCGATGCCCTCAACGACGTACCGGATGCGGCCGTGGTCGTTGCGTACGAACCGGTTTGGGCGATCGGCGCACCGCACCCCGCTCCGGCCGCACACGTCATCGCGGTGACAACGGCACTGCGGGCCGCACTAGCCGCACACGGCGGGCCGTCGCGAGTTCTCTACGGCGGCAGCGCGGCCCCCGGGACCGCGACCGCCCTGCACGGCGCGGTCGACGGGCTGTTCCTTGGCCGCTTTGCGCATGACGTCAACGCCCTGCGGACGGTCGTCGAGGAGATCGCCGCCCTGAACCCTCTTACAGAAAGCGAACTCTCATGACATCCACGCACGCCTTTCCGCCCGAGCGCACCGCGGTCGTCACCGGCGCAGGCTCGGCTCGTGGCATCGGCCGGACGACGGTGCGCCGACTGGCCGCCGCCGGCTGGCACATCGCCGCCCTGGACGTCGACGAAGCAGCGGTCGTCGAGTTCGCCAGGGAGGTCGACAAGGATTCGCAGACAACGGTGCTCGGCTACGGCGTCGACATCGTCGACCCCGCGTCGGTGGACCGCGCGTTCACCGCGATCGAGGCCGAACTGCCGCCGGTCGTCGGGCTGGCCCATGGGGCAGGGGTGGCCTCGCCCACCCCGTTCCTCGAGTTGACCCTCGACGAGTGGAACCGGGTGCTCGACATCAACAGCACCGGCACCTTCGTCGTCAACCAGCGTGCGATCCGCGGCATGGTGGCCCGCGGGGTCGGACGGGTGGTCAACCTGTCGTCGGCATCGGCCCAACTCGGCGGCGGCACGTACAGCAAGGTGCCCTACTCGGCATCCAAGGCCTCGGTGGTCGGCTTCAGCCGCGCCGTGGCACGCGAGGTGGGCGTGTTCGGCGTCACCGTCAACGTCGTGAGCCCCGGTCCGATCGACACCGACATCATGGGCGGCGTCCTCACCGACGAGCGGAAGGCCGAAATGGTCAAGGGACTGCTCGTCGACCGCGTCGGCCGCACCGAGGACATCGCCGCAACGATCGAGTTCCTGCTGTCCGAGGACGCCGGCTTCATCACCGCAGCCGTCTACAACGTCAACGGCGGCCTCGTCGTCAACTGACGACCCGTCCCCTGAATGAATCCGTTTCCACGCACAAGGGAGTGTCATGGATCTACAGCCCAAGGCGGGCAGCCAGTCTCGCCGCCAGCTCGACGTCAAGAAGGTAAAGAACCTGCGGTACTGGATGCTCGGCTGGCTGCTGCTGGCCGGCATCCTCAACTACATGGACCGCTCTTCGGTCTCGATCGCCGCCCCGCACATGATCGCCGAGCTCGGCCTGACGAAGACCGACATCGGGCTGATGGGTGCGGTCTTCTCGTGGACCTACGCGGTCTGCCAGCTGCCCGCCGGCTACCTCATCGACAAGCTGGGCGCGCGCAGGATGTACTTCGCGGCGGTCGGCATCTGGTCGGTCGCCACGGCGCTGATGTCGATCGGCCACACGATGACGCACTTCCTCACCTTCCGGTTCCTGCTCGGCATCGGTGAGTCGCCAAACTCGCCGAACTGCAGCAAGATCACCACCGCCTGGTTCCCGCGTGAGGAGCGAGGCCAGGCGGCAGGCATCTGGGACTCCGGGTCGAAGTGGGGCTCGGCGATCGCGCCCCCCGTTCTCACGGTGCTCTCGCTCACCCTGGGTTGGCGCGCGATGTTCCTGATCATCGGACTCGCGGGTCTCATTCTGGCGGTGGCATTCTGGGCCTACTACCGTGCTCCCGAGGAATCCAAGCGCCTCAGCGACGAGGAATACCGGCACATCGTGGCAGGCCGCGACGACACCACCCAGGTCAAGGCGCACCTGCCCTGGATCAAGTTCTTCACCTACCCCCAGACCTGGGGCA
>NZ_JBOGDD010001241.1:0-3632 GCF_050701675.1 Mycobacterium sp.
GAAGCACTCCGATCCCACCCCAGTTCGCGCAGGCACCGATGAAGACCATCCGGCCACGCGACGCTGGCGACATCTACGCACATCCGCGGGCAGAGTTCGCCCGGCTCACTGAACGCGGGCTCCTTCACCGCGTCGCCGACGGCTACTACGTGGTCGTCCCGCAAGACATGGTCGGCCGACGTTGGATGCCCGGCTTGGAGGCAGCCGCCGCGGGCATCGCCTCCGCAATCTACGGGGCAGACGACATCGTGGTGATGGGACCGAGCGCAGCGCGGCTCCATGGGGCGATTCCCCGCGCACTGGCGACGGCGACGATCGCAGTGCCTCGACAGCACCGCGAGATCGAGCTGTCCGATCGGCCGGCCCTAGTGCGGTTCGTCAAACGCCACACCGACCGTCTGGACGCTGAACGTATCGAAACAGCCTTGGGCCCAGCGTTGGTGACGACACCCGAACAAACCGTCCTCGACCTCGCTCATCGTCCAGAACTAGGCATGGTCGACGTCGACATTCGATCGGCAGTCATCGCCCTCTTGGCGCGAAGCGACCAACAGCGGTTGTCCACGCTCGCATTCGACCAGCTTCGGGTGGCCTCGCTGCGCCGTGCCAAGGACTGGGCGCACACGTGAACGACGATGAACGCGACGCGGTGGCGGCGCAATTCGGTGTTTCCACCGAACAGGTGGAACGCGACCACCTCATCTCACACTTACTGGCGCTTATCAGTACCAGCGTCAGAGACCAGGTCCAATTCATCGGCGGCACCGCGTTGGCGCGCACCCACCTACCGACCGGACGGCTCAGCGAGGACATCGACTTGATCGCCATCGACGACCGCAAGCCCGTAGCCGCGGCCCTGGACGCAGCGCTACCCCGCGGACTGTCGCGGTCGCACGGACGGCTCACCCTCGAACCAGCGCTAAGCAGCATCGAGAGCACCCTGCCGGCCACGCTTCGAACGGCCAGCGGCCTCTCGGTGCGAATTCAGCTGCTCTCCTCGCGGGACCGCATCGTCTGGCCGTCCGAACGGCGCGTGCTCGTCCAGCGCTACGCCGATGCTCCCGCGGCCGAGCTGTTGGTTCCGACACTGCCGGCATTCGCCGCGTCAAAGACGTCGACGTGGGCCGACCGGAAAGGTGCTCGCGATCTCTGGGACCTGTGGGCTCTGAGCGAGTTGGGCGCAATCGACCGGCAAGCCACGGACCTATACCGACGCTACGGTCCCACCAATCATCCGCCAGGGTCTCGACTGTTCGTGTCCGCGCCAACCGACGCCGAATGGCAGTCCCAGCTGGCCGGGCAGACCCGCATCACGGTCTCTGCGCACCACGCTCTCGAAGCCGTTCGGGAGGCCTGGCGCGCGGCTGTCACGCCTATAAACGATGAATAAACGATGAATAAACGATGACTCAGCCAAACTGATCTTGGAAAGAAGCCTCTGACGTAGGGCGACTGGGACTTGAACCCAGGACCAACGGATTATGAGTCCGCGGCTCTAACCAACTGAGCTACCGCCCCCTTGCGCGCGTGCGCGGCCACTATGGTCGCACGAGCCCGACGGCGCCCGACACCGGCGATATCCGAACGCCGATCATGCTCAACCCCGTCGGATTAGGCTCCGACGGTGATCCGCTTCCTGCTGCGCGTCGTCGTCTTCCTCGGATCCTCGGCGATCGGACTGCTGGTGGCGTCGTGGCTGGTGCCCGGCGTGACCGTTCGGCCGCTCGCCTTCATCACCGCCGTGGTCATCTTCACCATCGCCCAGGCGATCCTCTCGCCGTTCTTCCTGAAGATGGCCAGCCGTTATGCGTCGGCGTTCCTCGGCGGCATCGGCTTGGTGTCCACCCTGGCGGCGCTGATCCTGGCGTCGGTGCTCACCCACGGGCTGAGCATCCGCGGCATCGGATCATGGGTGGCCGCAACGGTCGTGGTGTGGCTAGTCACCGCGGTGGCGACGCTGGTGCTCCCGATGCTGATCCTGAAGAAGAAGGTCGGCTAGCTGTATACGGGCTGGCCGTCCAGCCCGAGGAAGTACCGCTCGGTCCCCTCCTCGACGCGTGGCGCGTCGCCGCCGAGTGCGACCGCGATCTTGTTGGCCGCGTTGCGCATCACGTCGAGGGTGAGCTCGAGAGCCTCGGCATCGGAGAAGTGCGTCCGCACTCCCGCAGCGACGTCGGGATCGATCTTCGACGGTCTCCAGATCAACGCGTCGACGTAGCGCAGCGCGGCCTTGTGCCGTTCGTCGAGCAGAACGGAGGACTCATACCGTTCGATGTCGGAGTACAGCGACTCGGTCCCGCCTGCGTCGAGGGCTGCGCCCTCGCGCAGCGACTTGCACAGGCGGCAGTTGTGCTGCACCGCGCCGCGCAACCGGACCACCTCGGTCGTGACGGGATCCAGCGTCCGCAGAGCACCGACGGTGGGCGCGAACTGATTGAGCAGCAGGTCCAGCGGATCGGTGTCGCGGTCCCACACGACGGGCTCCACGACGGGTGCGAAGCCCAGCGCGGTCAGTCCCGCCCGGACCCGCGGCACGAAGTCGGCGATGAAGATCAGCGCAACCACGCGGAAAGCCTTGCCGCCCAACGCCGACATGAACGCGGCGCGCTGTTCGGCGCTGATCACGGACACGTCGACGGCGAACTGTTCGGCGAACTCGGCGACCAGCGGGTCGCCTTCGGCGTCACCCTGTGCCGGCAGCGGCGGCAAGGACACGGCTTCCGCGCACACCGCCCGAACCAGTGCGTTGAGGCCCGCATCGCCCTCGGGCGAGAGTGCCATCAACCGCGTCAGCATGCCGTACAACTGATCGTCGTCCATACCCGCGATTATTGCGCCTGACTCACCGAGGACATGTGAAAGTCGGGGATCCGCAGCGACGGCATCCGCGCGCGGGTGGCCCAGTCGCCCCACTCCCGGGGCAGCGTGGTCTCGCTGACTCCAGCCTCGGTGGCGCGACGCAGCAGGTCCAGCGGGCTCTCGTTGAAACGGAAGTTGTTGACGGCGCCGGTGACCTGGCCGTCCTCGATGAGGTACACGCCATCGCGGGTCAGACCCGTCAGCAGCAGCACGGTGGGATCGACCTCGCGGATGTACCACAGCGTGGTCAGCAACAGACCGCGCTCGGTGCGGCGGATCATGTCGGCCAGACTCGCCCAGCCCCCGGTCATCACCATGTTGTCCGCAGGCACGGCGACGGGGACGTCGAACTCCGCGGCCGCCGCCCGAGGGTAGGCCAGCGCGTTGATCGCGCCGTCGCGAACCCAGTCGGTCCGACCGATGTCCATGCCGTTGTCGAACACCGACACCCGCTCCGACGAACTCGTCGCCGCCACGAAGGGCGAGGACTGCAGGCCCGACGCGGTCGGGTCCGAGTACAGCGTCAGCCCAAGGTCGGTGAGCTTCTCCCCCACCCGCGTACCGCCGGGCGCCGATAGCGCCGTGCGGCCCTCCTGCGCACCGCGACCGTCCATCGACCAGCCGAGGTAGATCATCATGTCGGCGACCGTCGACGGCGGCATCAACGTCTCGTAACGGCCCGGTTCGAGGGACACCGTCCGCCGCGACCAGTCCAACCGCGTTACCAGGGTGTCGAGCATGGAATCGGTTGGCACCGAAGCGAAGTCCGGAGT